>NZ_JBYSWF010000049.1:0-58403 GCF_058780865.1 Pseudomonas sp. GP01-A4 | reverse complement strand
GCGGTGTGTCAGTCAATCCATGTGCTGGCTGAACCACCGCCTTCGCGAGCAAGCCCGCTCCCACATTGGTTTTGTGGTGTTTGGAGAATCGGGGGATTACAGCTGCGGGGTTTCTTCCGTCGGCTTGGTCTTGTCCACACCCGGCACATGCAGGTTGCCTTCGACCACCTGGTTGCCTTCCAGCTGCGGCTGCGTCACCCACGTCAGAATGTCGTAGTAACGCCGGATGTTCGCCACAAAATGCACGGGCTCACCGCCACGGGCATAGCCATAACGCGTCTTGCTGTACCACTGCTTCTGCGACAGGCGCGGCAGCATCTTCTTCACGTCCAGCCACTTGTTCGGGTTCAGGCCTTCTTTTTCGGCCAGCTTGCGCGCGTCGTCCAAATGGCCGGTGCCGACGTTGTACGCCGCCAGGGCAAACCAGGTGCGGTCCGGCTCGGCAATCTTGTCGTCCAGCTCATCCTTGATCTTGGCCAGGTACTTGGCGCCGCCCATGATGCTCTGCTTGGCGTCCAGGCGGTTGGACACGCCCATGGCCTGCGCCGTGTTCTGGGTCAGCATCATCAGGCCGCGCACGCCGGTCTTGGAGGTCACCGCCGGCTGCCAGAGTGATTCCTGATAGCCGATGGCCGCCAGCAGGCGCCAGTCGACCTTTTCTTCCTTGGCATAGGCCCGGAAGTGTTTCTCGTATTTGGGCAGGCGCTGCTGCAGATGCTGGGCGAAGGTGTAGGCGCCCATGTAGCCGAGTACATCGACGTGCCCGTAATAGCGATCTTTCAAGCGTTGCAGCGTGCCGTTCTTTTCCACCTTGTCGAGGTAGTTGTTGACCTCGTTGAGCAGGCTGTTGTCTTCACCGGCGGCAACCGCCCAGGCTTGATGGCTGGCGTCACCGAGGTCAAAGGCCACCCGCACGTTGGGGAAGTACACCTGGTTCATCGCCACTTCGTTGGAGTCCACCAGGGTCAGGTCGATCTGGCCCTCATCCACCATGCGCAGCAGGTCGACCACCTCAACGGCGTCAGACTCTTCGTAGTCAATTCCGGGAAACTGTTTTTTCAGCTGCGCCAGTTGCTCGGCGTGGGTGCTGCCCTTGAGCACCATGATCTTCTTGCCCACCAGGTCTGCCGCGGTGGTCGGCCGGGACTGGCCGTTGCGGTAGATGATCTGCGGGGTGACTTCCAGATAAGGGTGGGAGAAACGCACTTGCTGGCGACGCTGCTCACTGCTGACCAGGCCGGCGGCGGCCAGTACCGGGCCGTTGGGTTTGCCGATCTGCGAGAACAGGTCATCCAGGTTGTCGGCCGCCTCGATCTCGAGCTTTACCCCCAACTCGTCGGCAAAACGTTTCACCAGTTCGTATTCGAAGCCGGTTTCGCCGTTACGGTCCTGGAAATAAGTGGCCGGACTGTTTCGGGTGACCACCCGCAATACGCCATCCTCCTTGATTCGCTCGAGCGTGTTGGGTTTATCCACACACGCACTGAGCAGCAGGAAGAGTCCGGTAACGAAGAGCCATTTGGCGCATCGCGGGCGTAAAGCAGTAGGGGAGAACATCTGCGCAGTATACGCAAAGGACCCTCGGCGCCATATCTCGACAGCGGGGCACTTGTCTGCTAGCGCCCGTAAACCTTGGCTGCAGCCCGCAGAAACGGGGCTTGGCAGCCGATTGTGACGGTTAAAATAACTGCCCGGAATCGCCTGTATGGCCATATGATATCGTGCGATTTATGCCAACTGACGTCCGGCTGCGGCCACTGGTGCCGTTTCGGGTGCCGTTGGCGACGGTTTACGCTAGAATGCACGGCCTCAAAGCACACCCCCTTCCCGAGGCTGTCCCGAAGATGTTGATCCTGCGCGGCGCTCCTGCCCTTTCTGCCTTTCGCCACAGCAAACTCCTTGAGCAACTGAGCCAGAAGGTACCTTCTGTCAGTGGCTTGTATGCTGAATTTGCTCACTTCGCCGACGTTACTGGCGTTTTGACCGCCGACGAACAGCAAGTGCTGGCGCGCCTTCTGAAGTACGGTCCCAGCGTTCCTGTTCAAGAGCCTAACGGCCGCTTGTTCCTGGTCCTGCCACGGTTCGGCACCATCTCGCCCTGGTCGAGCAAGGCCAGCGACATCGCCCGCAACTGCGGCCTGGACAAAATCCAGCGCCTGGAACGCGGGATTGCCTTCTATGTAGCAGGCCAGTTCAGCGAGGCCGAGGCCGAGCTGATCGCCAGCAGCCTGCACGACCGCATGACCCAGATCATCGTCAGCCAGCTGGAACAGGCCGCCGGTCTGTTCAGCCACGCCGAACCCAAGCCGCTGACCGCGATTGACGTGCTCGGTGGTGGCCGTGCCGCCTTGGAAACCGCCAACACCGAGCTGGGCCTGGCCCTGGCCGAAGACGAAATTGACTACCTGGTCAACGCCTTCATCGGTCTGAAGCGCAACCCCCACGACATCGAACTGATGATGTTCGCCCAGGCGAACTCCGAGCACTGCCGCCACAAGATCTTCAACGCCAGTTGGGACATCGACGGCCAGAGCCAGGAAAAAAGCCTGTTCGGCATGATCAAGAACACCTACGTGATGCACAGCGAAGGCGTTCTGTCGGCTTATAAGGACAATGCCTCGGTCATCGTCGGCTCTGTCGCCGGCCGTTTCTTCCCGGACCCTGAAACCCGCCAGTACGGTGCGGTGCAAGAGCCGGTGCATATCCTGATGAAAGTCGAGACTCACAACCACCCGACCGCGATTGCCCCGTTCCCGGGCGCTGCCACCGGTTCCGGCGGCGAGATTCGCGACGAAGGTGCAACCGGTCGTGGCGCCAAGCCAAAGGCCGGCCTCACCGGCTTCACCGTGTCCAACCTGCAGATCCCGGGCTTCGAACAGCCGTGGGAAGTGCCGTACGGCAAGCCTGAGCGCATCGTCACCGCGCTGGACATCATGATCGAAGGCCCGCTGGGCGGCGCCGCGTTCAACAACGAATTCGGGCGTCCGGCCCTGACCGGTTACTTCCGTACTTTCGAGCAATCCATCACCACCCCGCGTGGCGATGAAGTGCGCGGTTACCACAAGCCAATCATGTTGGCCGGCGGCATGGGCAACATCCGCGCCGAACACGTACAGAAAGGCGAGATTCTGGTCGGCTCCAAGCTGATCGTCCTCGGTGGCCCGGCGATGCTGATCGGCCTGGGTGGCGGCGCCGCTTCCTCCATGGCCACCGGCACCAGCTCGGCCGACCTGGACTTCGCTTCCGTACAGCGTGAAAACCCTGAGATGGAACGCCGTTGCCAGGAAGTCATCGACCGTTGCTGGCAACTGGGTGACAAGAACCCCATCAGCTTCATCCACGACGTCGGCGCAGGTGGCTTGTCCAACGCCTTCCCGGAACTGGTCAACGATGGCGACCGTGGCGGCCGTTTCGAACTGCGCAACATTCCAAACGACGAGCCGGGCATGGCCCCGCACGAAATCTGGAGCAACGAATCCCAGGAACGTTACGTCCTGGCCGTCGGCCCTGCCGACTTCGAACGCTTCCAGGCGATCTGTGAACGCGAGCGCTGCCCGTTTGCCGTGGTCGGCGAAGCCACTGCCGAGCCGCAACTGACGGTCACCGACAGCCACTTCGGCAACAGCCCGGTGGACATGCCGCTGGAAGTGCTGCTGGGCAAAGCCCCGCGCATGCACCGTTCGGCCGTGCGTGAAAACGAACTGGGCGACGATTTCGACCCGTCGACCCTGGCCATCGCCGACTGCGTGGAGCGCGTCCTGCACCACCCGGCCGTTGCCAGCAAAAGCTTCCTGATCACCATCGGCGACCGCACCATCACCGGTCTGGTTGCCCGTGATCAAATGGTCGGCCCGTGGCAGGTCCCGGTGGCTGACGTTGCCGTCACCGCCACCAGCTTCGACGTGTACACCGGTGAAGCCATGGCCATGGGCGAACGCACTCCGCTGGCGCTGCTGGACGCCCCGGCGTCGGGCCGCATGGCCATCGGCGAAACCCTGACCAACATCGCAGCGTCGCGTATTGCCAAGATCTCCGACATCAAGCTGTCGGCCAACTGGATGTCCGCTGCCGGTCACCCGGGTGAAGATGCGCGCCTGTACGACACCGTGAAAGCGGTCGGCATGGAGCTGTGCCCTGAGCTGGGCATCACCATTCCGGTGGGCAAGGACTCCATGTCCATGGCCACCCGCTGGAACGATGAAGGCGTGGACAAGAGCGTCACCTCGCCGCTGTCGCTGATCGTTACCGGCTTTGCGCCAGTCACCGACATTCGCCAGACCCTGACCCCGCAACTGCGCATGGACAAGGGCACCACCGACCTGATCCTGATCGACCTCGGTCGCGGTCAGAACCGCATGGGCGCCTCGATCCTTGCCCAGGTGCACGGCAAGCTCGGCAAGCAGGCCCCGGACGTCGACGACGCCGAAGACCTGAAAGCTTTCTTCGCCGTGATCCAGGGCCTGAACGCCGACGGCCACCTGCTGGCTTACCACGACCGTTCCGACGGTGGTTTGCTGACCAGCGCTGTGGAAATGGCCTTCGCCGGTCACTGCGGCCTGAGCCTGAACCTCGATGGCCTGGCAGAAACTTCCGCTGACATCGCAGCAATCCTGTTCAACGAAGAGCTGGGCGCCGTTATCCAGGTTCGCCAGGACGCAACCCCGGACGTACTCGCACAGTTCAGCGCCGCTGGCCTGGGCGACTGCGTGGCCGTGATTGGCCAGCCGATCAACAACGGTGAAATCAACATCGTCTTCAACGGCGAAACCGTGTTTGAAGGCCAGCGCCGCCTGCTGCAACGCCAGTGGGCCGAGACCAGCTACCAGATCCAGCGCCTGCGCGACAACGCCGACTGCGCCGAGCAGGAATTCGACGTGATCCTGGAAGAAGACAATCCGGGCCTGAGCACCAAGCTCAGCTTCGACGTCAACCAGGACATCGCCGCGCCTTACATCAAGAAAGGCATCCGCCCACAAGTGGCCGTACTGCGTGAGCAGGGCGTCAACGGCCAGGTGGAAATGGCGGCAGCGTTCGACCGTGCCGGCTTCAATGCGATCGACGTGCACATGAGCGACATCCTCGCCGGTCGCGTCGACCTCAATGAGTTCAAAGGCCTGGTTGCCTGCGGTGGTTTCTCCTACGGCGACGTACTGGGTGCCGGTGAAGGCTGGGCCAAGTCGGCCCTGTTCAACAGCCGTGCCCGTGACGCGTTCCAGGGCTTCTTCGAGCGTAATGACAGCTTCACCCTGGGTGTGTGCAACGGTTGCCAGATGATGTCCAACCTCAGCGAACTGATCCCGGGCAGCGAGTTCTGGCCGCACTTTGTGCGTAACCGCTCCGAGCAGTTCGAAGCGCGGGTTGCGATGGTCCAGGTACAGGAATCCAACTCGATCTTCCTGCAGGGCATGGCCGGTTCGCGCATGCCAATCGCCATCGCCCACGGTGAAGGCCATGCGGAATTCGCCAGCGAAGAAGCACTGCTGGAAGCCGACCTGTCCGGTACTGTGGCCCTGCGTTTTGTCGACAACCACGGCAAGGTCACCGAAGGCTACCCGGCCAACCCGAACGGCTCGCCGCGCGGGATCACCGGGCTGACCAGCCGCGACGGTCGCGTCACCATCATGATGCCGCACCCGGAGCGTGTGTTCCGCGCCGTGCAGAACTCGTGGCGCCCGGAAGAGTGGAACGAAGACGGCGCGTGGATGCGCATGTTCCGTAACGCTCGCGTCTGGGTGAACTAAGGCGGTGTACAAGCTCAGCTTCTTTGTGCCCGACAGCCACGTGGAGACGGTGAAAACCGCCGTCTTCGCAGCCGGCGGCGGGCGCATCGGCAACTACGACAGCTGCGCCTGGCAGGTACTGGGCCAGGGCCAATTCCGCGCGATGGACGGCAGCCAGCCGTTTATCGGGCAGGTCGGGCAGGTTGAAGTGGTTGAAGAATGGAAGGTTGAGTTGGTGGTGGCGGATGAGTTGATCGTGGCTGTCGTGGCTGCGTTGAAACTGAGCCACCCGTATGAGACACCGGCGTATGAGGTGTGGCAGTTGGCGGATTTTTGATTCGCTGGCTGCAAAACAAGAAACCCGCTGGGCCAGTTTGGTCAGCGGGTTTTTTGTTGCCTGTCACGGCCATTCGCGAGCAAGCCCGCTCCCACATTTGACCGCGTTGCCATGACGGGCACCGATCAAAATGTGGGAGCGGGCTTGCTCGCGAAGAGGCCCTGATGCTCAGCAAAGATTCAGGCTTTTACCCCAACCTCACGGCCACTGACCAACCGCTCCAACGCCTCACCCAACCCCGAAGCCTTGTCACCAATCAGCAAGTGCCAAACCCCACTCTCAAGCTGGCTAACCCCCTGGCAACCTAGCGCAGTCAGTTGGGATTCCGACAACACCGAACCATCCCCCAGCTCCACTCGCAGCCGCGTCATCGCCACCGCATCCAGTTGCAATACATTGGCCCGACCGCCCAGCGCACTCAGCCATTTCTCGGCCTCATGCACATTCACTGGTGTGCTCTTCTCAACAGGCGCTACCACCACCGCAGGCGCCGCAACATACGAAGGCATCGCCAACCGAATCTCATCGGCAATGCTGTCCGCCATCGGCCCGACCACCACCTGCAAACTCCCGCCATTACCCGGTCGAACCACCGCCATCGCACCCAGTGCTTTCAGCTCGGCATCCACCGCCTTGTTGCGATCCACCATGTCCAGCCGCAGACGCGTCGTGCAAGCACCCACGCTCAGCAGATTCTCCGCACCACCCAGCGCGCGAATGTAAGCGCCGGCCCGTTGGTTATCGGTCATGGCCTCAGCCTGCGCGACCTGAATATCCTCGCGCCCGGGCGTCTTCAAATTGAAGCGACGAATGCAGTAATTGAACACGCTGTAGTAGATCACCGCATACGCCAGCCCAACCGGGAATACCAACCAGCCGTTGGTGGATTTACCCCAACCCAGCACCATGTCGATAAACCCACCGGAGAAGGTAAAGCCCAGGTGAATGTTGAGCATGTTGGTGATCGCCATCGACAACCCGGTCAGCAGCGCATGCACCAGGTACAGGAACGGCGCGAGGAACATGAAGGCGAATTCGATCGGCTCGGTGACCCCGGTCAGGAACGAGGTCAGCGCCATCGACAGGAAAATCCCGCCCATGATCTTGCGCCGCTCCGGCAGTGCATTGCGGTACATCGCCAGGCACGCCGCCGGCAGGCCGAACAGCATCACCGGGAACATGCCGGTCATGAACTGCCCACCTTTCGGGTCGCCGGCAAAGTAGCGAGTCAGGTCGCCGGTCACTACCGCGCCGGTCGTCGGGTCGGTGAAGGTGCCGAACACAAACCACGCCATGTTGTTGAGGATATGGTGCAAGCCGGTGACGATCAGCAGGCGGTTGAACACGCCAAACACGAACGCACCAAAACTGCCGCTTTCCATCAGCAGCACGCCGAAGCTGTTGATGCCTTGCTGCACGGGTGGCCAGATCAAACCAAAGATCACCCCCAGCGCCACCGCGGAGAACCCGGTGACGATCGGCACAAACCGTCGCCCACCAAAGAATGCGAGGTACTCCGGCAGCTTGATGTCCTTGAAGCGGTTATACAGCGCACCGGCCATCAAGCCGCTGGCGATGCCCGCGAGCATGCCCATGTTGATGCTGGCGTCCATCACTTTGAGGGTGGAGACCATCACCAGGTAACCGATGGCGCCTGCCAGGCCCGCCGTGCCGTTGTTGTCGCGGGCAAAACCCACGGCAATGCCGATGGCAAAGATCAGCGCCAGGTTGGCGAAGATCGCCTGCCCGGCGTCGTGCATCACCGCGATGTTCAGCAGGTCAGTGTCGCCCAGTCGCAGCAGGAGGCCGGCGATCGGCAAAATCGCGATCGGCAGCATCAGTGCACGGCCCAGGCGTTGCAGCCCTTCGATAAAATATTGGTACACGGCGTGTCTCCCTATTCTTGTTGTTTTCAGCTCAGCGGCCAGTGGTGTTGACAGGCTTGGCGAACGGCTTTGGCGCTGCTCAGGTTAAGCAGGCTTTGGCTCAGTTGCCGGCATTGGGCTGCGTCCAGGTGACGGACACGGTCCTTGATTTCTCCGATTTGCGGCGGGCTGACGGACAGCTCGCTGATGCCCAGGCCGATCAGCACCGGCGTGGCCAGCGGGTCGGACGCCAGCGCCCCGCACACACCGACCCAGCGCCCATGCTTGGCTGCGCCGATGCACGTCTGGGCGATCAGCCGCAACAGCGCCGGGTGCATGGCATCGACCCGGGCGGCGAGGCCGGCGTGGTCGCGGTCCATGGCGAGGGTGTACTGCGATAGGTCATTGGTGCCGATGGACAGAAAGTCCGCGTGCTCGGCCAGTTGTTCGGCCATCAGCGCCGCCGCGGGCACTTCGATCATCACCCCCAGTTCCGGGCGTTGGGTCAGTTCCAGCTCGGCGCACAGTTCATCGAGGCGCTGGCGAATGTGCAGCAGTTCGTCGACTTCGCTGACCATTGGCAGCAGGATGCGGCAACGTTCCAGCGGGCTGACCTGGAGAAGGGCACGCAGTTGCTGGTCCAGCAGTTCCGGGCGTACCTGGGCCATGCGAATGCCCCGCAGGCCCAGCACCGGGTTGGTCTCGAACGGCAGCGGCAGGTAGTCGAGTTGCTTGTCGCCGCCGACGTCGATGGTGCGGATGATCACTGATTTGTCGCCCATGGCGTCCAGTACGGCTTGGTAGGCCTGGCGCTGCTCTTGCTCGTCGGGCGCGGTGCGGCGGTCGACGAAGAGAAATTCTGTGCGCAGCAGGCCGACGCCATCGGCGCCATTCTCGAAGGCCAGTTGGGCTTCGACGCTGGAGGCGACATTCGCGGCCACTTCAATACGCACGCCATCCTGAGTGCTGGCGGTGCCTTGAGCCTCCGCGTGCTGCTGTTGGCGCCACAGTTTCTGTGCATCGCGCAACTGGTGAACCTGGGCGTGGCGCGCATCATCCGGCGTCAGCTCCAGGCGGCCGTTGGCGGCATCCAGCACCACGCGCTGGCCTTGGGGCACATCAAGCAATTCAGTGCCCAGTGCAACCACGCACGGCAAGCCTTTACCCCGCGCCAGAATCGCCACATGAGACGTCGCGCCGCCTTCGGCCATGCAGATACCGGCGGCGTGTTGATTGCTCAGTTGCAGCAGATCCGATGGGGTCAGCTCATGGGCCGAGACGATAGCGCCGGCCGGCAAATCAAAATTCCAGGCCTCGCCCAGCAACGCCCGCAGCACGCGTTGCTGCAAGTCGCGCAGGTCGTTGGCGCGTTCGGCGAACAACGGTTTACCCAGTGCCAGCAGCACCGCGCATTGGGCCTGGATCGCATCACGCCAGGCGTGAGTGGCGGCGCTGCCCTGTTCGATGGCGGCGGTGGCGGCCTCCAGCAACGTAGGGTCTTCCAGCAGGGCCAGGTGGGCGGCGAAGATCTCTTCTTCCTCCACATCCTTGCGCTGACGGGCCTGGTCCAGGGTGTGGCGGATTTCGCTACGCACCTGTTCCAGGGCGCTGTCCAGGTGCTGCAATTGTTCATCCGGCACGTTGTTGCCCGGGTCCACCGGCAGCTCGATTCCGTTCAGGCGGAACAACGGGCCGCAGACCAACCCCGGCGCGGCACACACGCCTTGCAGTACTCCGGCTTCGGTATTCGCGCGGCGTGGGGCGACGGCCACTGGAGCGTGATGCGCTTCGCCAACTTCCACCGACAGCGCAGCGATCAGTGCTTGCAGCGCCGCTTCACAATCCTTGCCACGACAGGTGACCTGCACCTCGTCCTGCTCACCAATCCCCAGGCCCATCAAGCCGATCAGGCTGTCGCACGAAGCCGACTTGCCAGCGAAATGCAGCTGCGACTGGCTGCTGAATGCCTGTGCAGTCTTGCGGATCAAGGCAGCGGGGCGCGCATGCAGGCCGCCCCGATGGGTGATGCGAATAGTCGCGCTGGCTTCGGTGACCGACTCATCAATCACTTTCGCTGCACCGGCCAACCGTGCAACCACATGCAGCAGCGGCTCGCCGACCTTCACTGTTTTCAAGGTGATCGGCCGTAGCTCAAACAGCTCGCTGTTGGTCAGGATGATCAGGCTGACCAGGCTTTTGCACTGCCGCGCAATCAGGTCCAGGTCAAACTGGACCAGTGCCTGGCCCTTGCTGACCCGCGCACCTTGCTTGACCAGCAGCGCAAAGCCTTCGCCATTCAATTCCACCGTGTCGATGCCCACGTGCATCAGCAATTCAGCGCCATTATCGGCGCGAATGGTCAGCGCATGCCCGGTGCGGGCGACGTGGATGATCACGCCATCACACGGCGCGTGCAGGCAATCGTTGAGCGGGTCGATGGCAATGCCGTCGCCCATGGCGCCACTGGCGAACACTTCGTCGGGAACGTCGCCCAGGGTCAGCACCGGCCCACTGAGGGGAGCGCTGAGGGTGAGGTCTTTATTATTGTGGGACATGGGCACGGTACTCATCAGGAAAACGCTGCAATCAACTCAGTGGGTGCGGGTCACTTTGCTCAAGTGACGCGGTTGGTCCGGGTCCATGCCCCGGGCCTCTGCCAAACCGGCGGCC
This sequence comes from Pseudomonas sp. GP01-A4, assembly GCF_058780865.1. Lineage (NCBI taxonomy): Bacteria > Pseudomonadati > Pseudomonadota > Gammaproteobacteria > Pseudomonadales > Pseudomonadaceae > Pseudomonas > Pseudomonas sp. GP01-A4. The sequence continues at coordinate 47,811 of NZ_JBYSWF010000049.1, read as the reverse complement.
ATCACGTAGAAACTCTGGATCGCCAGGATCGGGTCCAGGGCCGGGTGTTCGGCGCGGCTCAGAGTCAGGTCGCGCTCGGCGATGTCATCGGGAGCGGCCAGCAGCACGCGGGCACCGCGCTGGCGCATATCGGCGGCCAGGCTCAGCAGGCCGGCTTGTTCGGCGCCGCGTGGGGCGAAGACCAGCAGCGGGTAGTTGTCATCGATCAGGGCCATCGGGCCATGGCGTACTTCGGCGCTGCTGAAGGCTTCGGCCTGGATCGCCGAGGTTTCCTTGAGCTTGAGCGCGGCTTCCTGGGCAATGGCAAAACCGGCGCCACGGCCGATCACCATCAGTTGCTGGCAGCTGCGCAGGGCATCGATGGCCACGCTCCAGTCTTGCCTGGCGGCTTCACGCAAGCCTTCGGGCAATGCCTTACAGGCTTGCAGCAACTCGTCTTCCTGATTCCAGTGGCCGATCAGCTGGGCGCTGGCGCTCAGGGTCGCGATAAAGCTTTTGGTGGCGGCGACGCTGCTTTCCGGCCCGGCGCACAGCGGCACATGGAATTCGCAGGCGGCTTCCAGTGGCGAGTCTTCGGCGTTGACCATCGAGATGCTCAAGGCACCGCGCTTGCGCAACAGGCGCAGGCTGTTGACCAGGTCCGGGCTCTGTCCCGACTGGGAGAAACCGAACGCCACTTGCCCGCTGACCTTGAGCGGCGATTGCAGCATGGTCACCACCGACATCGGCAGCGACGCCACCGGAATCCCCAGGTGTTGCATGGTCAGGTAGGCGAAGTAACTGGCGGCGTGGTCCGAGCTGCCACGGGCGATGGTCATCGCCACTTGCGGTGGCTGGCGACGCAGGCGGCCGGCGACTTCCACCAGCAGCGGGTCCAGGCGTTGCAGTTGAGCCTCGACGGCCTCACAGGAGGCCAGGGCCTCTTCAAGCATTTTTGAAGTCAATGGTTTCTCCTTCGACCATTACGTCGGTGAGGTGCAGGGAGCGGTCCAGGCGCACGCAGTCGGCAAAGCTGCCGGGTTGCAGGCGACCGCGTTCTTCGAGGCCCAGGTAGTCCGCAGGAAATTGCGACAGGCGTTGTGAGGCTTCGCTGATCGGCAGGCCGATCTTCACCAGGTTGCGCAGCGCCTGGTCCATGGTCAGGGTGCTGCCGGCCAGCGTTCCATCGGCCAGGCGGACGCCGCCCAGGCACTTGGTCACGGTGTGGCTGCCCAGCTTGTATTCGCCGTCGGGCATGCCGGCAGCGGCGGTGGAATCGGTGACGCAGTACAGGCACGGGATCGAGCGCAGCGCCACGCGCATGGCACCGGGGTGCACGTGCAGCAGGTCGGGAATCAACTCGGCGTATTTGGCGTGGGCCAGGGCCGCGCCGACGATGCCGGGCTCGCGGTGATGCAGCGGGCTCATGGCGTTGTACAAGTGGGTAAAGCTGGTGGCCCCGGCGGCGAGGGCGGCGACACCTTCTTCATAGCTGCCCAGGGTGTGGCCGATCTGCATGCGCACGCCACGTTCGCTGAGGGCGCGGATCAGGCCGTCATGGCCGGCGATTTCCGGAGCAATGGTGATCACCCGGATCGGCGCCAGGCGCAGGTATTCTTCGACTTCGGCCATCAAGGCGGTGTGGGCGAAGTTCGGTTGTGCGCCGAGTTTTCCCGGATTGATGTAGGGGCCTTCCAGGTGCACGCCCAGGACACGAGCGGTGCCGGTCGGGCGGCTTTCGCAATAGGTGCCGATTTCGCCGAGCACGCGGGAAATCTCATCCACCGGCGCGGTCATGGTGGTGGCCAGCAGCGAGGTGGTGCCAAACCGCACGTGGGTGCGGGTGATGGTGTGGAAGGCGTCGGTGCCTTCCATGATGTCTTTGCCGCCACCGCCGTGCACGTGCAGGTCGATAAAGCCTGGCAGCAGGTACGGCAGGTCGTTGTCAGCCGGGTTGCACGGGCTGCCTTCTACGGCAGTGACCTTGCCGTGCTGGTGCACCAGGCGGCCGCGAATCCAGCCGTGTGGCGTGAGGATATTGTCTTCGGACATGGGCAGTTCTCTAAATTCGCAGTTCAGCGGAATAGTCGTGGCGGCGCAGTTCTGCGACGAAGTCGTAGTAGTCGTTGCGGCAGTAGGTGTCGGTGATTTCAATCGGGGTGTTGTCGGCGGTGTAGCCCACCCGGGTCATCAGCAGCATGGCGGTGCCGGGGGCGATGCCCACCAGGGCTGCGAACTCGTCCGAGGCGTTGATCGCCTGGATGTGTTGCAGGGCGCGCACGATGGGCTTGCCGATGCTTTCCAGGTATTCGTAGAGCGAGTTGCCGATGGCCTGCGGGTGGGGGAGGACGGAGGCGGGCATGGCGGTCATTTCAATCGCCATCACCGTGTCGTCGGCCTTACGCAAACGCTTGAGCCGCGCGACTTTGTCGCTGGGTGACAGGCCCAGGCGAATCAATTCTTCATGGGTCGGCGGGGTGATGTCGCGCTCGAGCCACTGGGACGTCGGCACAAAGCCCTTGAGCCGGAGCATTTCGCTGAAGCCCGAGAGGCGCGACAGCGGTTGTTCCAGGCGTGGCGTGATGAAGGTTCCGGAGCCTTGGCTGCGACGGATCAGACCTTGTTCGAACAGCACTTCCAGCGCCTTGCGGGCGGTCACCCGGGAAATGCTCAGTTGCTCGCTGAGGGCACGTTCCGACGGCAAAGCCTGCTCGGATTTCCACTGGCCGGCATGAATCGCGGCTTCGAGGTTGCGGGCCAGTTGCAGGTACAGCGGCGTCGATTGTTTATCGTCGGGGCGCAGGGCCAGGATGGGGTTCATCGTGTCGGTTTCCGATGCGGTTATTGGAGTGTTGTCGCCCGGTAGTGATCGCAAGCTAATACCACTTAAATACCATGTCAATGCAGCGAAAACAGTGCGGGCGAGCGTTTGCTGGCGCCTTAATAGTGCGCCAGTTCAAGTGGTATTAGAGAGGTCTTTATTTCAGGCAGAAGCGCGCAGCTTGCCGAGGTGAACTGGTATTCACCGGCAGGCCACCCATGGGGCGGGAATTTTTTTTGAATTATTTTACGAGGGGCAGGAAATTACGGACGAATCTCGATCATCGTGCCGTCTTTCACCAGGTTCCAGACTTCGCGCATGTCGACATTGCGCATGCCGATGCAGCCGTCGGTCCAGTCCAGGGTGTGGAACAGCTCTTCGGGGTAGTCCTCGGCGTCGGGGGTGCCGTGGATCATGATCATGCTGCCGGGCTTGACCCCTTCGCGGCGGGCGCGCGCGGAATCGCTGATATTGGGGTAGGAGATGTGCATGGCCAGGTTGAAGCGGTCGCTGGTCTTGCGCCAGTCGATCCAGTAGAAACCTTCCGGGGTGCGGCGGTCGCCTTCCATCAGCTTGGTGCCCTTGGGGTTCTTCCCCAGGGAAATGCGGTAGGTCCTGAGGGGCTTGCCGTCATTAATCAGTTGCAACTGATGGGCAGACTTGAGCACCAGGATTTTCTCGACGGGTTTGCCCCCCAGGATCACTTGGGTGGAGGCTGGCGACAGCGTGGCAAACGACAGGCAGATCAGAGCAAGCAACCAACGCATTGAAACGGTATCCCCTGAAAAGACTACGTGCCGCCTGGATTGTTATTTGGCCAACTGGGTCAGCGGCGGCACCGATTCGCTGCGCACCGGATACGACTGTTGCCGGCGGTCAGCAAAAAAGCATTCTAAGGTACGCCCGACCGTGCGGAAAGCCAGCTCGGACCAAGGGATGTCGGCTTCATCGAATAAGCGCACTTCAAGGCTTTCGGGACCGGCGGCAAAATCCAGGTCGATCAGTTCGGCCCGGTAGAAGATGTGCACCTGGCTGATGTGCGGCACGTCGATCAGGGTGTAGATGCTCAGGTTGCGCACCCGGGCGCAGGCTTCTTCCAGGGTTTCGCGCATCGCGGCCTGCTCGACGGTCTCGCCGTTCTCCATAAAGCCGGCGGGCAAGGTCCAGAAACCCAGGCGCGGCTCGATGGCGCGCCGGCACAGCAGCACCTGGTCGCCCCACACCGGTACGGTGCCCGCGACGATATTGGGGTTCTGGTAGTGAATGGTCTGACAGTGATCGCAGACATAACGCAAGCGTGCGTCGCCTTCGGGAATGCGCTGGGTGACCGGTTTACCGCACTGGCTGCAGAAGTTCATGCTGGGGTTCCTGGAGAGTGCGCCTATCTTGGCGTGACCGGGTATGGGCTGCAAGTTGTCGTTTAGCGACATGGCCAGGGTTTTGGGGTTGGGCGTGCGCAAGGTTTGGTGCATGATGCAAGGTAGCCAACAGACCGAGATGACTCATGCTGGACGAGCTACTTCGCCGGGTAAGCAATCATACGCCCCACACGCTGGAGACCGACGGTCGTTTCCCGGAAGCGGCGGTACTGGTGCCGATCACCCGCAGTGACGAACCCGAGCTGATCCTGACCTTGCGCGCCAGCGGGTTATCCACCCATGGCGGCGAAGTGGCGTTCCCTGGCGGGCGCCGCGACCCGGAAGACCCGGACCTGATCTTTACCGCGCTGCGCGAGGCCGAAGAAGAAATCGGCCTGCCGCCGGGGTTGGTTGAAGTCATCGGTCCGTTGAGCCCGCTGATTTCCCTGCACGGTATCCGTGTCACGCCTTATGTAGGCGTTATCCCCGATTACGTCGAATACCTGGCCAATGACGCCGAGATCGCCGCGGTTTTCAGCGTGCCCCTGGAGTTTTTTCGCCAGGACCCGCGCGAACATACCCACCGTATCGATTACCAGGGCCGCAGTTGGTACGTGCCCAGTTACCGGTTTGGCGAATACAAGATCTGGGGGCTGACGGCGATCATGATTGTCGAACTGATCAATCTGCTCTATGACGATGCCGACATCAGCCTGCATCGACCGCCGAAAAGCTTCATCAATACCTAAGAGCCAGATGGCCATCGTTCCTGCCGTGAGGATCCACCTATGAAATACCGCCTGGGCGACGCCCGAGTCGAAACCCATCCCAACAGCTGGGTGGCCCCCAATGCCACGCTGGTGGGCAAGGTCAAGCTGGAGGAGGGCGCCAACGTCTGGTTCAACGCGGTGTTGCGCGGCGACAACGAGCTGATCCTGATCGGCAAGAACAGCAACGTGCAGGACGGCAGCGTGATGCACACCGACATGGGTTACCCGCTGACCCTCGGCACCGGCGTGACCATCGGCCATAACGCCATGTTGCATGGCTGCACCGTCGACGATTACAGCCTGATTGGCATCAATGCGGTGATTCTTAACGGGGCGAAGATCGGCAAGCACTGCATCATCGGCGCCAATTCGCTGATCGGCGAGGGCAAGGAAATTCCCGATGGTTCGTTGGTGATGGGCTCGCCGGGCAAGGTGGTGCGGGAACTGACCGACGTGCAGAAGAAAATGCTCGAGGCCAGCGCTGCGCACTATGTGCATAACGCCCAGCGGTATGCCCGTGATCTGGTTGAGCAGGAAGAATGAACCCGGTAGAACGACCCGTCGCCTCGCCGTGCGTGAGCATTTGTGCGCTGGATGACGATGATATCTGCACGGGATGCCAGCGGACGGTGGAAGAGATTACCCGCTGGAGTCGCATGGACAACGCCGAGCGCCGGGTGGTGCTGGGGTTGTGCCATGAGCGGGCGAAGGCGAGTGGGCTGGTGTGGATGATTCCGGGGAAGTCCGGCGCCTGATAAACCGCTTTCGCGAGCAAGCCCGCTCCCACATTTGATTGCGTTTATCTTGGAGGAATGCGTTCAAAATGTGGGAGCGGGCTTGCTCGCGAAAGGGCCTGCCCAGACGACATATTTCCAAATGTGAAGTACCCTGTGCCCCTTGTTCACAGGTCCCTCGCCTCATGTTCTTCCTGATTGCCTATATCAGCAGCGTCGTGCTGATCAACTTCGCCTTTTCCACCGCTCCGCACCTGGATGTCATCTGGTCCGCCTGGGGCGGTCTGGTATTTGTCCTGCGGGACATGGTGCAAACCCGTTTCGGCCATGGCGCGATCATCGCCATGCTGGCGGCGCTGGTGCTGTCCTATATCACCTCCGATCCGTCCATCGCCCTGGCCAGCGCCACGGCGTTCGCGGTGTCCGAATGCATTGACTGGCTGGTGTTCAGCATCACCAAGCGCCCACTCCACGACCGCCTGTGGATAAGTTCGGCGCTGAGTATCCCCCTCGATACCTTCATCTTTTTCGGCCTGATCGGCGCCTTGACGCCCGCGGTCGCCGGCACTGCCCTGGTGTCGAAATTCGCCGGCGTTACCGTGGTGTGGCTGGCCATGGCCTGGCGTTTGCGCCGGCAGCGCGTCGCCAACTGAAGCCAATCTTTACAGTTCATGTAAAATGCCGGCCTTTCTCCCCACGATCCGCTCCCCTGAGGACCTGAGATGACCCGAATCGGAACTCCATTGTCGCCAACCGCGACCCGCGTAATGCTGTGTGGCTGCGGTGAGCTGGGCAAGGAAGTGGTAATCGAACTGCAACGCCTGGGCGTTGAAGTGATTGCCGTGGATCGCTACGCCAACGCGCCGGCCATGCAGGTTGCCCACCGCAGCCACGTGATCAACATGCTCGACGGTGCCGCGCTGCGTGCCGTGATCGAAGCCGAAAAGCCGCACTTCATCGTGCCGGAAATCGAAGCGATCGCCACCGCCACCCTCGTTGAGCTGGAAGCCGAAGGCTTCACCGTGATCCCGACCGCCCGCGCGACGTTGCTGACCATGAACCGCGAAGGCATCCGTCGCCTGGCCGCCGAAGAGCTGGACCTGCCGACCTCGCCGTACCACTTCGCCGACACCTTCGAGGACTACAGCAAGGCCGTCACCGACCTGGGCTTCCCGTGTGTGGTCAAGCCGGTGATGAGTTCGTCGGGCAAGGGCCAGAGCCTGCTGCGCAGCGCCGATGACGTGCAGAAAGCCTGGGATTACGCCCAGGAAGGCGGGCGTGCCGGCAAGGGCCGCGTGATCATCGAAGGCTTTATCGACTTCGACTACGAAATCACCCTGCTGACCGTGCGCCACATTGGCGGCACTACCTTCTGTGCGCCTGTCGGTCACCGTCAGGAGAAGGGCGACTATCAGGAATCCTGGCAGCCACAGGCCATGAGCCCGATTGCACTGGCGGAATCCGAGCGCGTTGCCAAGGCGGTAACCGAAGCGTTGGGTGGTCGTGGTCTGTTTGGCGTCGAGCTGTTTATCAAAGGCGATCAGGTGTGGTTCAGCGAAGTGTCGCCGCGCCCCCATGACACTGGCCTGGTGACCCTGATTTCCCAGGACTTGTCGCAGTTCGCCCTGCATGCGCGGGCAATTCTCGGCCTGCCGATCCCGTTGATCCGTCAGTTCGGGCCTTCGGCTTCGGCAGTGATCCTGGTGGAAGGCAAGTCGACCCAGACGGCGTTTTCCAACCTGGGTGCAGCCTTGAGCGAGCCGGATACGGCGTTGCGTCTGTTCGGCAAGCCGGAAGTGAATGGCCAGCGCCGTATGGGCGTGGCGTTGGCGCGGGATGAGTCGATTGAGGCTGCGCGGGCTAAAGCCACTCGTGCTTCGAAGGCTGTTGTTGTAGAGCTGTAACCCCCCGCCGATCGTTCCCACGCTCCGCGTGGGAATGCCGTGCTGGACGCTCCGCGTCCGCTCTTAAGGGCGTGACGCAGAGCGTCACCGGATGCATTCCCACGCAGAGCGTGGGAATGATCATCATCAGGCGACCTTGTTCAAATCGTTATTGCGCGTCTCTTTCAGGCACAACACAGCAATCAAGCTGATCACCGCTGCCGCCGACACATACCCGCCGACATAACTCAAACCGCCCATCGCCACCAGCTTGGTCGCGAAGAACGGTGCCGCCGACGCACCCACGATCCCACCCAGGTTATACGCCGCCGAAGCACCGGTATAACGCACGCGGGTCGGGAACAGTTCCGGCAACATCGCGCCCATCGGGGCAAACGTCACGCCCATCAGGAACAGCTCCAGCGCCAGGAACAGTGCCACGGCCCAGGTTGAACCGTGGGTCAGCAACGGCTCCATGGTGAAGCCGGAAAGGATGGTCAGGATCGCACCGACAATCAGCACCGGCTTACGCCCGTAACGGTCGCTGGCCCACGCCGCCAGCGGCGTCGCCGCGCCCATGAACAGCACCGCGAAGCACAACAGCCCGAGGAAGGTTTCACGGCTGTAACCCAGCGTAGACACACCGTAGCTCAGGGAAAACGCGGTGGTGATATAGAACAGCGCATAACACACCACCATCGAGGCCGCACCCAGCAGGACCGGCAGCCAATGCTGGCTGAACAGTTCCACCAGCGGCACCTTCACCGGCGCTTCCTTGGCCACGGCGTTCGCGAACACCGGCGTTTCATGCAGTTTGAGCCGCGCATACAGCCCCACCATCACCAGCGCCGCGCTGAGAATGAACGGAATGCGCCAGCCCCAGCTGCGGAACTGCTCGTCGCTCAGGCTCATGGCCAGGATCAGGAACAGCCCGTTGGCCGCCAGAAAGCCAATCGACGGGCCCAACTGCGGGAACATGCCGAACCAGGCGCGTTTGCCCTTCGGGGCGTTCTCGGTGGCCAGCAACGCCGCGCCGCCCCATTCGCCGCCAAGCCCGAGGCCCTGGCCGAAGCGCAGCACGCAGAGCAGGATCGGTGCCCAGGCGCCGATGCTGTCATAACCGGGCAGCAAGCCAATCAGCGTGGTGCACACGCCCATCAGCAGCAGTGACGCCACCAACGTCGATTTACGGCCAATCCGGTCGCCAAAGTGGCCGAACAGCGCCGAACCCAACGGCCGCGCGATAAACGCGATACCGAAGGTCAGGAACGAGGCGAGCATCTGCGCCGTGCCGGAGGTTTGCGGGAAGAACACCGGGCCGATCACCAGCGCGGCGGCAGTTGCGTAGATATAGAAGTCGTAGAACTCGATGGCGGTGCCGATGATGCTCGCGGTGGCGACCCGGGCCGTCGAGTTGGTCGGGGCGGCGGTCGCCGTCTCGTTATAGGTGGTGCTCATTGAGGTATCCCTGACGGTCATTGCGCGTTTGGACGCGGATTATTATTGGTCGAACACCCATGGATCAGGGTTGTGCGCGGGGCGGCTCGGGATGGGAGCAAACACCGGTCAGACACGGTAAAGCGGTGCCTGGACGCGCTCAGTGCGGGTAGCACGCGGTCGGGCGGGGCTTGGGTAAGCCGCCCGATTATAGGAAGGGGTTTGCGGATCCAACAAGGGGCTTAAGCGGCGACCGGCACCGTGCTGGTGTGCCAGATCAGTACCTTGGCGACGCGGTTGTCCTCGGTCTCGAGGATTTCCAGGCGATAGCGGCCGATTTTCAGGCACACGGCGCAATCCGGAATGGTCTCCAGTGCTTCGGTCACCAGGCCGTTGAGGGTCTTGGGGCCGTCGCTGGGCAGGTGCCAGCCGAGGGTTTTGTTCAAGTCGCGGATCGAGGCGGCGCCGTCGATCACGTAGCGGCCATCCAGTTGCGGCTGGATGTGCGGGTTGTCGAGGTGGTGCTCGCTTTCGAACTCACCGACGATTTCTTCAAGAATATCTTCCAGGGTCACGATGCCCAGCACTTCGCCGTATTCATCCACCACCATGCCCAGGCGGCGCTGTTGCTTGTGGAAATTCAGCAATTGCAGTTGCAGCGGTGTACTTTCCGGGACGAAGTAGGGCTCGTGGCAGGCGGCCAGCAGGGCTTCCTTGGTCAGGCTGGCGTCCGGCAGCAGGTGGCGGATCTGCCGGGTGTTGAGCACCGCCTCGACCTGGTTGATGTCGCTGTGAAACACCGGCAGCCGGGTGCGCGTGGAAACCCGCAGTTGCTCGATGATTTCCTCTACCGGGTCATCCAGGTTGATGCCGTCCACTTCGCTGCGGGGCACCAGGATGTCGTTGACGGTGATGTTGTCCAGGGCGTGGATGCCCGGCATGCCCGGCGCGCGGGTGTTGGGGATTTCGGCTTCCGGCTCGTCGTCCTGGTCCGGCTGCGGCTCGTCGCTCTTCTTGACCAGCCCGGGCTTGCGGGTGAACGGGCGCAGCAGCAACAGGCTGACACCGTTGAGCAGCCAGGCCAGCGGATAAAGGATTTTCAGCGGCACGCTCAGCAAGGTATTGCCGAAGCCAAGGATGGTTTGCGGGTGGCGAGTGGCCAGGGCACGCGGCAGATAGTCGGCCAGCACCAGCAGCACCGCGCTGGAGATCACCCAGCCGAGCCACGGGCCGTTTTGCGCCCAGGCGTAGATCGCCAGCAGGGTGCAGAGAATCACCACCACGGCGCGGCACAGGGTGTTGCAGAGGATCAGGCTGTTGCGCGGGAAGTTCAGGCGGGCGGCGGCTTTGTCACCCTGGCGGGTGCCGGGGCGCAGGGCCAGCAAATGTTGCTGGGCGGCTTCGATGGCGGTAAACAGCGCCGACCATAAAACCAGCAAGGCTACTACCGCAAGCATCGGCCCCAAGGGCAAGTTGTCCATGTCGGCTGCCCGTCAGATATGCAGGATGTATTCGCGAACCAGCTTGCTGCCGAAATAGGCCAGCATCAGCAGGCAGAAACCGGCCAGGGTCCAGCGGATCGCCTTGTGCCCGCGCCAGCCGAGACGGTTGCGGCCCCACAGCAGCACGCTGAACACCACCCAGGCCAGGCAGGCCAGCAGGGTTTTATGCACAAGATGCTGGGCAAACAGGTTCTCGACGAACAGCCAGCCGGAGATCAGCGACAGCGACAGCAGCGTCCAGCCGGCCCAGAGGAAGCCGAACAGCAGGCTTTCCATGGTTTGCAGCGGCGGGAAGTTCTTGATCAGCCCCGACGGGTGCTTGTGCTTGAGCTGGTGGTCTTGCAACAGCAGCAGCAAGGCCTGGAACACCGCGATGGTGAACATGCCGTAGGCGAGGATCGACAGCAGGATGTGGGCGAGGATGCCCGGCTCTTCATCAATGACCTGCACGGTGCCGGTCGGTGTGAATTGCGCCAGCAGCACCGTCAGCATCCCGAGCGGGAACAACAGCACCAGCAGGTTCTCCACCGGGATCCGGTAGCAGGCCATCAGGGTCAGCGCGATCACCGCGGCGGCAATCAGGCTGGCAGCGCTGAAGAAATCCAGGCCCAGGCCGACCGGCGTCATCAAGTGCGTGAACAGGCTGGCGGCGTGAGCCAGCAGGGCGAGGACGCCAAGGCCTACCAGCAGGCGTTTGTCGGCCTTGGCGCCTTGGGCCAGACGAGTGCCCTGATAGAGGGTCGCAGCGGCATACAAGATGGCGGCGGCGAGGCTGGGTAGCAAACTGGGTGACAAAGGGAGCATAAATCCTGTTAAGCAGGCCCGAAAGGCGCTGAGTTTGGCATACACCTGCGTAACACGAAAGACTCTCAGGCCAGACAGCGGGTGTGCATGGCGACAGTCTTCGCTATAATCCGCGACCTGCCCACGCCGCAGGCTCGCCGAGCGCTGTTTTTAATAGCGATTTACCACAGCCTGGGCCGCCATTACCTCGGTCTAACAATGCATTTCGATGAATAGGGCCTGAAAGGATCGCGCATGTTTGAAAATCTGACTGACCGTCTCTCGCAGACGCTGCGCCATGTCACCGGCAAGGCCAAGCTGACCGAGGACAATATTAAAGACACCCTGCGTGAAGTGCGCATGGCGTTGCTGGAAGCCGACGTCGCCTTGCCGGTGGTGAAGGACTTCGTCAACTCGGTCAAAGAGCGCGCGGTCGGCACCGAAGTGTCCCGCAGCCTGACGCCGGGCCAGGCCTTTGTGAAGATCGTCCAGGCCGAACTCGAAAGCCTGATGGGCGCGGCCAACGAAGATTTGAACCTCAGCGCCGTGCCGCCAGCCGTTGTGCTGATGGCCGGTCTGCAAGGTGCGGGCAAGACCACCACCGCCGGCAAACTGGCGCGCTTCCTTAAAGAGCGCAAGAAGAAGTCGGTGATGGTGGTGTCTGCCGACGTTTACCGCCCGGCGGCTATTAAACAGCTGGAAATGCTCGCGGGCGAAGTGGGCGTGACCTTCTTCCCGTCCGACCTGAGCCAGAAGCCGGTCGATATCGCCCAGGCGGCTATTAAAGAAGCCAAGCTGAAATTCATCGACGTGGTCATCGTCGATACCGCCGGTCGCCTGCACATCGACGAAGAGATGATGGGCGAGATCAAGGCGCTGCATGCCGCGATCAACCCGGTAGAAACCCTGTTCGTGGTCGATGCCATGACCGGCCAGGATGCGGCCAATACCGCCAAGGCCTTTGGTGATGCACTGCCGCTGACCGGTGTGATCCTGACCAAGGTCGACGGCGATGCCCGTGGCGGTGCCGCCTTGTCGGTACGCGCCATTACCGGCAAGCCGATCAAGTTCATCGGTATGGGCGAGAAGAGCGAAGCGCTCGAGCCGTTCCACCCTGAGCGGATCGCCTCGCGTATCCTCGGCATGGGCGACGTGCTCAGCCTGATCGAGCAAGCGGAAGCGACCCTCGACAAGGACAAGGCCGACAAGCTGGCTAAAAAGCTGAAGAAGGGCAAGGGCTTCGACCTCGAAGACTTCCGCGACCAGTTGCAACAGATGAAGAACATGGGGGGCCTCGGCGGCCTGATGGACAAGCTGCCGAACATCGGCGGCGTGAACCTGGCGCAAATGGGCAATGCCCAGGGCGCGGCAGAGAAGCAATTCAAGCAGATGGAAGCCATCATCAATTCCATGACCCCGGCCGAGCGCCGCGACCCTGAGCTGATCAGCGGTTCGCGCAAACGTCGGATCGCCATGGGTTCCGGCACCCAGGTGCAGGACATCGGTCGCTTGATCAAGCAGCACAAGCAGATGCAGAAGATGATGAAGAAATTCTCCGCAAAAGGCGGGATGGCCAAGATGATGCGCGGCATGGGCGGTATGTTGCCCGGCGGCGGCATGCCGAAAATGTAAAGAATTCGAGCAGAAGTTCGCTTCTGCTCCGACCCGCAGGGATGCGGGATCTCCAGCAAACCCGCCATTGGCGGGAGCTGACTTGCCGTTTTAACCGACGGCTCTATAGCAGATCTGAATGGCACGCTGATAGGCGCCAGAAAAAGACATTTGCAAAAGTCCGGATATTCCTTAGAATATGCGGCCTTTCGGGCACCTATGCCCGCTGTGCATTTAGATTTGCAGCACCGACTACAGGAACGATGTTCACATGCTAACAATCCGTCTTGCCCTTGGCGGCTCCAAAAAGCGCCCGTTTTACCACTTGACCGTAACTGACAGCCGCAACCCACGTGACGGCTCTCACAAGGAACAAGTTGGCTTCTTCAACCCGATCGCTCGTGGTCAAGAAGTCCGTCTGTCCGTGAACCAAGAGCGCGTAGCCTACTGGCTGAGCGTTGGTGCACAACCTTCTGAGCGCGTTGCTCAGTTGTTGAAGGATGCATCTAAGGCTGCGGCCTGAGCAATATGAACGCGACGCCAGCGGTAGCTGATGATTTGATCGTTATCGGCAAGATTTATTCTGTTCATGGCGTTCGCGGCGAAGTGAAGGTGTATTCCTTTACTGATCCGACTGAAAACCTGTTGCAGTACAAGACCTGGACGCTCAAGCGCGAAGGTAGTGTGAAACAGGTAGAGCTGGTCAGTGGACGCGGGAGCGACAAGTTCCTGGTCGCAAAGCTCAAGGGTCTTGATGATCGTGAAGAAGCTCGTCTTCTGGCCGGTTATGAGATCTGCGTGCCGCGCAACCTGTTCCCTGAATTGACCGACGGCGAGTACTACTGGTACCAGCTGGAAGGTCTGAAGGTTATTGATCAACTCGGGCAATTGCTCGGGAAAATCGATCATCTTCTGGAAACCGGCGCCAATGATGTAATGGTGGTCAAGCCTTGCGCTGGCAGCCTGGATGATCGCGAACGCCTGTTGCCCTATACCGAGCAATGCGTGTTGGCCGTCGACCTGGCAGCGGGCGAGATGAAGGTGGAATGGGACGCGGACTTCTAACGTGGCTAACCTGCGCGTTGAAGTGATCAGTTTGTTTCCCGAGATGTTTTCCGCCATCAGCGAGTACGGCATCACCAGTCGGGCGGTGAAACAGGGGCTCTTGCAGCTCACCTGTTGGAACCCGCGAGACTACACGACGGATCGACATCACACTGTGGACGATCGCCCATTTGGCGGTGGCCCGGGCATGGTGATGAAGATCAAGCCCCTGGAAGATGCGTTGGTTCAGGCCAAGGCAGCCGCCGGGGAGAAGGCGAAGGTAATTTACCTGTCCCCTCAAGGCCGTCAGCTGAATCAGTCGGCGGTACGCGAGTTGGCGAATCTGGAAGCATTAATCCTGATTGCCGGTCGCTATGAAGGCATTGACGAGCGGTTTATTGAAGCTCATGTCGATGAAGAGTGGTCGATTGGGGACTATGTCCTGTCTGGCGGCGAGCTGCCGGCGATGGTCCTGATAGATGCGGTTACACGACTGCTGCCTGGAGCTTTAGGGCATGCGGACTCCGCGGAGGAAGATTCCTTCACGGATGGTTTGCTGGATTGCCCGCACTACACCCGACCGGAGGTGTATGCGGATCAGCGTGTTCCCGACGTATTGCTAAGTGGCAATCACGCACACATCCGGCGTTGGCGTTTACAGCAGTCCCTCGGGCGGACCTATGAACGACGCGCCGATCTTCTGGAAAGCCGCTCGCTTTCTGGAGAAGAGAAGAAGCTGCTCGAGGAATACATCCTCGGGCGGGACGATAGTTAACAACGTATCGATGGTAGGTCCGACGACTTACCTTAGGAGCACAGCATGACTAACAAAATCATCCTTGCACTCGAAGCAGAGCAGATGACCAAAGAGATCCCTACCTTTGCCCCGGGCGACACCATTGTCGTTCAGGTGAAAGTGAAGGAAGGCGACCGTTCGCGTCTGCAAGCGTTCGAAGGCGTGGTAATTGCCAAGCGTAACCGTGGTGTGAACAGTGCTTTCACTGTTCGTAAAATCTCCAACGGTGTTGGCGTAGAGCGTACTTTCCAGACCTACAGCCCGCAAATCGACAGCATGGCCGTTAAACGTCGCGGTGACGTACGTAAAGCCAAGCTGTACTACCTGCGTGACCTGTCCGGTAAAGCAGCTCGCATCAAGGAAAAACTGGCTTAAGTCCAGCTTCCCGATGCAGAAAAAAGCAGCCTACGGGCTGCTTTTTTGTTGCCTGAAATTTGTCCATTTCCCCGGTATCTATTCATGACTCCCCGCCTCGAAGAAATTCAGCGTCGCACTGACCTTAAAGCCGTTTTCCGCTTTTGTGGCGAGGGAGCTTGCTCCCGTTGGGCTGCGCAGCGGCCCTGAAACCGGCAATAGAAGTCTCTCTGTTGGACCTCAATGGTCAATCAGGGCCGCTTCGCGCCCCAGCGGGAGCAAGCTCCCTTGCCACAGATTATTTGCCCGCTTTCATTGATGTGTAGCGGCCCGTGCTGCGATAGGATCTACCCGACATCGCCATTTTCCCTGCTTGAGCCCTCATGTCCGCCATCGACCACCCGCAGATAGACCGCTTCCTCGACGCCCTTTGGCTGGAAAAAGGCCTGTCGGACAACACCCGCCAGGCTTACCGCAGCGACCTCGCGTTGTTCAATGGCTGGCTGCAGGAGAAAAACCTCGAGCTGCTCGACGCCGGTCGCGAGCTGATTCTCGACCACCTGGCCTGGCGCCTGGAGCAAAACTACAAGCCTCGCTCTACTGCGCGTTTTCTCTCAGGCGTGCGTGGCTTCTATCGCTACCTGCTGCGGGAAAAGCTGATCGCTGTCGACCCAACCCTGCAAATCGACATGCCGCAGCTGGGCCGGCCACTGCCCAAATCCCTGTCGGAAGCCGACGTCGAAGCCCTGCTCGCAGCCCCCGACCTGAGCGAAGCCATCGGCCAGCGCGACCGTGCCATGCTGGAAGTGCTGTATGCCTGCGGCCTGCGCGTCACCGAGCTGATCAGCCTGACCCTGGAACAGGTCAACCTGCGCCAGGGCGTATTGCGCGTAATGGGCAAGGGCAGCAAGGAGCGCCTGGTGCCCATGGGCGAAGAGGCGATCGTGTGGATCGAACGCTACATGCGCGACGCCCGAGCCGAGTTGCTCAACGGTCGGCCCAGCGATGTACTGTTTCCCAGCCAGCGCGGCGAACAGATGACCCGCCAGACCTTCTGGCATCGCATCAAGCACCAGGCCAAGGTTGCCGGCATCGGCAAGTCGCTGTCGCCCCACACCCTGCGTCACGCGTTCGCCACGCATTTGCTCAACCACGGCGCGGATTTGCGCGTGGTTCAAATGCTCCTGGGCCACAGCGACTTATCCACCACCCAGATCTACACCCACGTGGCGCGGGCACGTTTGCAGGAGATGCACGCCAAGCACCATCCCCGTGGATGAAAAACACTTCGGAAAAAGCCCAATTTCCCCGCGACTGGCTGCCCTGCGGCCCAACTGTGGTAGGCTTTGCCGGTTCGCAAAGGGGACGGCCCAAACCCGTGTTTGAAGATCGGTGTTCCTGCTCCCGTCCCTGCATCTGCCTTCAGGAGTTCCCATGCGCTTGACCCAGATTTTTGCCATCGCAGCCATTGCGTTGGTCTCAACCTTTGCCGTCGCCGACGACGCCGCAGAGAAGACAATCCGCAAGAGCCTGGAAGCCCTCCAGCTCGACACCCCGATTGAAAGCATCAACGCCAGCCCGATGGCCGGCCTGTACGAAGTCAAGCTCAAGGGCAGCCGCGTGCTGTACGCCAGTGCCGATGGCCAGTACATCGTCCAGGGCTACCTGTTCCAGCTCAAAGACGGCAAGCCGGTGAACCTCACCGAGAAAGCCGAGCGCCTGGGCGTGTCCAAGCTGATCAACGGTATTCCGGTGGCTGAAACCGTGGTTTACCCGGCCATCGGCGAAACCAAGACTCACATCACCGTGTTCACCGACACCACCTGCCCGTACTGCCACAAGCTGCATGCCGAAGTGCCTGAGCTGAACAAGCTCGGCGTTGAAGTGCGCTACGTGGCGTTCCCGCGCCAGGGCCTGGGTTCGCCGGGTGACGAGCAGTTGCAAGCCGTCTGGTGTTCGGCCGACAAGAAAGCGGCCATGGACAAGATGGTCGATGGCAAGGAAATCAAGGCCGCCAAGTGCGCCAACCCGGTTTCCAAGCAGTTCGCCCTCGGCCAGTCGATTGGTGTGAACGGTACGCCGGCCATCGTTTTGGCTGACGGCCAGGTGATTCCGGGCTACCAGCCTGCGCCGCAAGTTGCCAAACTGGCACTGAACGCAAAGTAAGCATTATCGTCGAGCCTTGACGATCATGATCCGCCGACAGTTCGGCGGGTCATTAATAGAGAGCCGCAGTTGTGCGGCTGTTTTCACGGCCGACCTTGAGTCGGCCGTTTCATGGGGAGTTCTTCAGTGAAACCGGTCAAAGTAGGCATCTGTGGGTTAGGGACCGTCGGTGGCGGCACCTTCAACGTACTTCAGCGTAACGCTGAAGAAATTTCCCGCCGTGCAGGGCGTGGGATTGAAGTGGCACAAATTGCCACGCGTACGCCAAAGCCTCAGTTCCAAACGACCGGTATTGCGATTACCAACGATGTCTTCGAAGTCGCCACCAACCCTGAAATCGATATCGTCATCGAGCTGGTAGGCGGCTACACCGTGGCCCGCGAGCTGGTGCTCAAGGCCATCGAAAACGGCAAGCATGTGGTCACTGCCAACAAGGCGCTGATTGCCGTGCACGGTAACGAAATCTTCGCCAAGGCCCGCGAGAAGGGCGTGATCGTGGCGTTCGAAGCCGCCGTGGCCGGTGGCATCCCGGTGATCAAGGCGATCCGTGAAGGCCTGTCCGCCAACCGTATCAACTGGGTGGCCGGCATCATCAACGGCACCGGTAACTTCATCCTCACCGAAATGCGCGAGAAGGGCCGTACCTTCGAAGACGTGCTGGCCGAAGCCCAGGCCCTGGGTTACGCCGAAGCCGATCCGACCTTCGACGTGGAAGGCATCGACGCTGCCCACAAGCTGACCATCCTGGCGTCCATCGCCTTTGGTATCCCGCTGCAGTTCGACAAGGCCTACACCGAAGGCATCACCAAGCTGACCACCGCCGACGTGAACTACGCCGAAGCCCTGGGCTACCGCATCAAGCACCTCGGTGTGGCGCGCAGCACCCCGGCCGGTATCGAGCTGCGTGTGCACCCGACACTGATCCCGGCCGACCGCCTGATCGCCAACGTCAATGGCGTGATGAACGCCGTGATGGTCAACGGTGACGCTGCCGGTTCCACCCTGTTCTACGGCGCCGGCGCCGGCATGGAGCCGACCGCTTCCTCGGTGATCGCCGACCTGGTGGACGTGGTTCGTGCCATGACCAGCGACCCGGAAAACCGCGTACCGCACCTGGCCTTCCAGCCGGACTCGCTGTCGGCCCACCCGATCCTGCCGATCGAAGCCTGCGAAAGTGCCTACTACCTGCGCATCCAGGCCAAGGATCATCCGGGCGTGCTCGCCCAGGTGGCCAGCATCCTGTCGGAGCGCGGCATCAATATTGAATCGATCATGCAGAAGGAAGTCGAAGAACAGGACGGCCTGGTGCCCATGATCCTGCTGACCCACCGTGTGCTGGAGCAGCACATCAACGACGCCATTGCCGCGCTTGAAGCGTTGCAGGGCGTGGTTGGGCCGGTGGTGCGGATTCGCGTCGAACACCTGAACTAATCGTTTTGCGGCAAGGGCCCCACGCGTTCGGCGGCCCTTGTTCAAGCATGCTCTAGAGGAGCCAGTCATGCGTTATATCAGCACCCGCGGCCAGGCACCGGCCCTGAATTTCGAAGACGTTCTGCTGGCCGGTCTGGCCACTGACGGCGGCCTGTACGTGCCGGAAAACCTGCCACGCTTCACCCAGGAAGAAATCGCTTCGTGGGCCGGCCTGCCGTACCACGAGCTGGCGTTCCGGGTCATGCGCCCGTTCGTCACCGGCAGCATCCCGGATGCGGATTTCAAGAAAATCCTGGAAGAAACCTACGGCGTGTTTTCCCACAGCGCCATTGCCCCGTTGCGCCAACTGAACGGCAACGAATGGGTCCTGGAGCTGTTCCACGGCCCGACCCTGGCGTTCAAGGATTTCGCCCTGCAACTGCTGGGTCGCCTGCTGGACTATGTGTTGGAAAAACGCGGTGAGCGCGTGGTGATCATCGGCGCTACTTCCGGTGATACCGGCTCGGCGGCGATCGAAGGCTGCAAGCACTGCGAAAACGTCGACATCTTCATCCTGCACCCGCACAACCGCGTGTCGGAAGTGCAGCGTCGGCAGATGACCACGATCTTCGGCGAGAACATCCACAACATCGCCATCGAAGGCAACTTCGATGACTGCCAGGAAATGGTCAAGGCCAGCTTCGCCGACCAGAGCTTCCTCAAGGGCACGCGCCTGGTAGCGGTGAACTCGATCAACTGGGCGCGGATCATGGCCCAGATCGTCTATTACTTCCATGCTTCCCTGCAGTTGGGCGGCCCGGCGCGTTCGGTGTCGTTCTCGGTGCCAACCGGCAACTTCGGCGACATCTTCGCCGGTTACCTGGCACGCAACATGGGCCTGCCGATCAACCAGCTGATCGTCGCCACCAACCGCAACGACATCCTGCACCGCTTCATGAGCGGCAACCAGTACGTCAAGGAAACCCTGCACGCCACACTGTCGCCGTCGATGGACATCATGGTCTCGTCGAACTTCGAACGCCTGTTGTTCGACATGCACGGTCGCAACGGTGCTGCCCTGGCCGGCCTGATGGACAGCTTCAAGCAAGGTGGCGGTTTCAGCGTCGAGCAGGAGCGCTGGACCGAAACCCGCAAGCTGTTCGACTCCCTGGCCGTGGACGACGCAGAAACCTGCGAGACCATCGCCGAAGTCTACGCCCAGACCGGCGAGCTGCTGGACCCGCACACCGCCATTGGCGTCAAGGCCGCGCGCGAATGCCGCCGCAGCCTGGACATCCCGATGGTGATTCTCGGCACCGCGCACCCGGTCAAATTCCCGGAAGCGGTAGAGAAGGCCGGGGTTGGCAAGGCGCTGGAATTGCCGCCGCACCTCACCGACCTGTTTGAGCGTGAAGAGCGTTGCACGGTATTGGCCAATGACCTGAAAGCGGTACAGGCGTTTGTCAGCCAGCATGGCAATCGCGGCAAGCCACTCTGAGCCAACGGCTTTGCGTGGTGGATCAAGCCCGTCTTCGTGACGGGCTTTTTCATTCTGGCGAGCCATACTTGCGCGGCGACCAACAAGAATAATCAAGGAAACCCAACCGGTGTATTTATCGACCCGAGCACACGCGTGGCTGGCATGTGTGCTGCTGCTTGGCCATGGTTCGGCAAGCCTCGCGGCTGTCAGCCTGCCGTTCAAGCTGGTGCCGGCGTTCATTGCCCTGGAGCCCATGCCCCTGACGGCCAGCGAGCAGCAATGGCTGGCGGCCCATCGGCCACTGAGAGTGGGCATTTCGATTGATGACTATCAGCCGATCGATATCACCCGCGACCGCAATCGCTACCAGGGCATCAGCGCCGATTACCTGAGCCTGATCGGCGCGCGTCTGCATGCACCGATGCAAGTCCTGGGTTTTGCCGAGCGGGCGCAGGCGGTGGAGGCCCTGCGGAGCGGCGCCATCGATATTCTCACCAGTGCCAACGGTTACGAGCGTGATGTGTCGGGGTTGCGCTTTACCGAAGACTACATGCCGGACCGCTCGGTGGTGGTCGTGCGCCGGGATGACAGCACCCAGAACGAGGACCTCAAGGACAAGAAGCTGGTGTTGCTGGACGGTTACGCCAACGTCAAGAACGTCCATCAGGCGTATCCCGGGAGCCACATCATGCTGGCACCGAATCTCTACAGTGGCCTCGAAGCGCTGAAGCAAGGTGATGCCGATGCGTTTATCGGCAACGAAGTGATCGTGCGCGCCTATAAATCGCTACGGCCCTACCTGGGCTTGCAGATCAAGGTGGAAAGCCGGCTGGCGCCCATCGGCTTTGCCTTTGCCACGCGGGAGGCCGACCCGCTGTTGGGGACGCTGATGGACCGGGCGCTGGCGAGTATTGATGAGTCTGTGCGGCGGGAAATCCTTGCGCGCTGGACCACCGGACTGGGGGTGGGCATTGCCGCCGAGCGCATCGCCTTGTCGGCCCCGGAGCGGGCCTGGGTACTTCAGCATCCGCATGTGGTGGTGGCGTCCCAGCAACTGTCTCCCTATGTATTCAAGGACAAGGACGGCCAGTGGGTGGGGCTGAATGTGGACTTGCTCAACCGCATTTCACGCATGACCGGCCTGCAGTTCGTGATGGAGGAAGTGTCCTCCACGGCACAGACCCTGGGGTTGCTGGAAACGGGCAGGGCGGACATGAACACCACCCTGGCCGAAAATCAGGAGCGCAAGGCCTTTCTCGATTTCAGCCATGGGTTCGGGGGCTCAGGCTGGGTGTTTATCCAGCGCGCTGACGCACCGCCAGTGGCCAGTTTGAGCGAGCTTTCAGGCAAGGTGCTGGCGCTGCCGGCACGCCATGTCCTGGAGGGGTACATTCGTCGCGAGCACCCCGGGATCAAGCTGCAATCGGTGGATAACTACGTCCAGGCCCGTGAGCTGGTAACGCAGGGTCGCGCGGCGGCGACTATCCAGAGTGAAGTGGAAGTGCAGAGTTACCCTGCCGATGAGTTGCGCATCGGCCGCAGTGTCGAGGGCAAGTGGTCGGCCAACAGCCTGTCGGTGCGCAAGGATCAACCGGAACTGCTGAGCATTTTGAACAAGGCGCTGGAAGCGCTGCCGGTCGCGGAATTGAGCGCCCTGCGTTTGCGTTGGCTGGGTAGCGTACCCGTCCCGGTGCCGGCCTGGCAGCGTGTGCCGCCATGGGCCTACTGGACGGTCGCCATGGCGCTGCTGTTTGTGCTGGTGTCCCTGGCCTGGAACAGCCGGCTCAAGCGCCAGATTCGCCAGCGCCTCCAGGCCGAGCAGCGGCTCAACGACCAGTTGGCGTTCAAGCGCGCGCTGCTGGACGGCATGCCCAACCCGGTATTTGTGCGTGATCTGGAAGGACGCCTGGTGACCTGCAACACCAGCTATGAACAACAGTTGAACACCCGGCGCGAGCAGATACAGGGCCTGACGCTGATGGAAAGCGGGCTGATGCCTGACGCTACGGCCGCGCGCCTGCATGCCGGCCACATGGAGCAATTGGCGAGCCAGCAGTCGCTGTTCGTCGACCGGCAGCTGGAGTTCAATGGCGGGGCGTTTCATGTGTATCAGTGGACGGTGCCGTTCTTCGACGCCAAGGGCCAGCTCCAGGGTTTGCTCGGTGGCTGGGTCGATATCAACGAGCGCAAGGTCCTGGAGCTCCAGCTGATGGATGCGCGGCAGGCCGCTGACGAAGCGAACTACGCAAAAAGCGCGTTTCTCTCGACCCTGAGCCACGAGATTCGCACGCCGATGACCGCCATTATCGGTCTGCTCGAGCTGGAACAGGAGCGTGCCCAGGCTGAAGGCAAGCCAGTGTCTGAAGCCCTGCGAGTGGCCCATCGCTCGGCGCGTGAGTTGATTGCCCTGATGGGCGACAGCCTGGACCTGGCCAAGATTGAAGCCGGTCATCTGCAACTGGCGCCGCAGGCCACTGACTTGAAACGTTTCTTCGAGGGCATACAGCGCTTGTTCGAACCCATGGCGCAGAAAAAGGGCCTTCACCTGACCCTGGCATTCGACCCGAGCGCGCAAGGGTATTACTGGTTTGACCCGCTGCGCCTGCGTCAGGTTATCCATAACCTGTTGGGCAACGCCCTCAAGTTCACCTCGCGCGGCGAGGTTCGGGTCAGTGTTGCGCGCAAGCTTGACCCGGCGGGGGCCGAATATTTGCACCTGTGTGTGGAGGACAGCGGGCCGGGCATTGGCGTCGAGCAGCAGGCGCGAGTGTTCAAGCCGTTTATCCAGGTCAGCGCGCGGACGGCTGCCGAGCACGGCGGCACGGGACTGGGCTTGAGCATCTGCCAGCAGTTGGTGGAATTGATGGGAGGCAGCATCACCCTGAGCAGCGTGGTGGGAGAGGGCACGATGGTATGCATCGACCTGTACCTGGATCGGGTCAGCAGTGACGACGTGCCAGCATCTGCCGGTGTACCGCTGCTGGCCGCCGGCCGCAACCTGTCGGTGTTGGTGGTGGATGACCTGCCGGCCAATCGGCTGGTGCTGGTTCAGCAGTTGCAGTTCCTGGGTCATCAAGTAGTGGCCGTCGACTCGGCCGAAGCGGCCTTGCAGCGTTGGCACCATGAGGTGTTTGACGTCCTGGTCACCGATTGCAATATGCCGGGCATGTCCGGCTACGCCTTGAGTGAGGCCATCCGCCGGCTGGAAGCCCAGGAGCAACGGCCACGCCTGGCGCTGGTGGGTTGCACGGCGAATGCCCTGGATGATGAACAGCAGCGCTGCCGGGAGGCGGGAATGGATGAACTGCTGGTCAAGCCCGTGACCCTTGAGCACTGGACGCGTGTGCTCGCCCGCGTCGTGCCTGCACGCTCTTTCAGCATCCAGACCCTGCGCACCATGACCCAGGCCGACGGACCGGTTTTGCAGCGTATGCTGCAGGAGCTGGCGAGGAGCCTTGAGCAGGAACATAACCTGATGGCGTCCGCCATGACGGAACACGACCAGGTCCGGCTGGCCGCCTCGCTGCACCGCCTGAAGGGCATATGCTGCCTGGTGGATGCGTTGCCGCTGGCCAAGGCCTGTGTGGCGCTGGAAGGGTGTATTCGGGAGCAGCGCAACGCTGAGATTGAACTGCATTGGTTAGCGCTGCGCGAAGCATTGATCGAATTCCAGGTCGAGCTTGAGGCTTATCTGGACCCGTCCGAATAAGACATGTCCTATGGGGAAGGCGCGGGGTTTTTATTAGTCTGTGCACCCTCGCTTCTCCCCGGTAACGTTTTTCATGCGCTCCCTCAACGTCCTGATCCTCGAAGATAACCCGTTCCAACTGATGGCCCTGCATCAGATGCTCAACGCCAACGGCGTATTCAATGTACGCACGGCCGAAACGGTCGACGCCGCTCGCCAGTCACTGGAGAGCAAGGGCGCGGTGGACATCGCGATTTGCGATCTGTACCTGGAGCAGGGTGATGGCCTTGAGCTGATTCGGGAAATGGCCGAGCGCCGCCAGGCTCAGGTGTTGATCCTGCTGAGCAACGCCGAGCCGGATGTGCTGGAAGGCGTGGCGCACATGGCCCGACAGTTGGGGCTCAACGTGCTCGGCTGCCTGCCCAAGCCGGCGTCGGCAACGCTGATCGGGAAAGTCCTCGAGGCGTGCCGGGAGCGCTTGCGGCCCGGGCCGCCGGTGGTGTCCTGGGAGCGGGTGCGCCAGCTGCTGGACTTGAGCGAATCCGAGCAGTTGCCGCCTTCGGCGGATCTGAGCCAGGCCGCTATCGCCCGCTGCGGCGCGGTCTGGTATCAGCCCATTGTCAGCCAGGCGGGCGCGTTGCAAGGTGTTGAAGCGCTGGCCCGCTGGCAGCTTCCTGACGGCGAGTTGCTGTTGCCTGACGCGTTTCTGCCGGTGCTGGAGTTTGCCGGAATGGAAGAGGCGTTTACCTGGCACGTGCTGGAACAAGCGCTGGGCCAGGCGGCACACGTCATGCGCGAAACCGGGCAGGTGCTGCCGGTGGCGGTGAATATCCCGGGGCGGATGCTGGAGCGTCCGCACTTTCCCCAAGTGCTGCAAGGCTTGCTGCAACTTCACGGCGTGCCCGCCCGTGGCCTGACCCTGGAACTGGTGGAAACCTCGCGCCTGAACACCGACAGCGCCCACGTCACCGGCTTGCTGCGTTTGCGGATGATGGGGTGCAAACTGTCCATCGGTGATTTCGGCGTGGGCGGCACCAGCCTGCAACGCTTGCTGGAATTGCCCTTCAGCGAATTGAAGATCCCGCCGGCGTTTGCCAGCGGCATGGCCAGGGACGATCGCAAGGCGGCAGTGGTTGCTGGCGCCATGAGCATGGCGAGGCGACTGGGTGTGGGTGTGGTGGTGACCGGGGTTGAAAGTGCCGCCGACTATCACGCGGTAAGTGAACTGGGGGCTGCGTGGTTGCAAGGCTGCTTTATCGCCGGCCCCATGGACGCCGAGGCGCTGAAGCAGTGGATCGCGTTTCAGGCTAGGCCAGCCCGTGTTCCTGCACATAGATAAACAGCGCGGCGTCGTTGCTCAGGCCCAGCTTGCGCATGGCGCTGACCTTTTGTGCACTGACGGTTTGCTTGCTGCGATGAAGATTTGCGGCGATCTCGCCTACCGTCAGGCCGCCGGCCAGCAGGCGGATGACTTCCAGTTCACGGGGTGAGAGTTGATCCTGGGAGTGCACACGCTCGACGCCGGCCAGGTTCAGTGACTGACTGATGGTCTGGGCCACATAACGTCGCTGCTGGTGCACCTGACGGATTGCTTCAGGCAATTCGTCTGCGAGACTGGCCTTGCTCAGCAGGCCCATGACACCCAACTCCAGGATGGCGTGGAACAGGCCGGCGTTGTTCAGCATGGTCACCACCACGATGGGCAGGCCCGGGTGATGCCGGCGCAGTTGTTCGATCAGGCGCAAGCCGTCGGCCTGGGGCTCGGCGGGCATCATGAAGTCGGTCACCAGAATGTCGCAGGCACAACGTTGCAGCAGTTCGCCAAGGGCCTGGGGTGAGTTGGCTTCACCGACGATGGTTAGCCTCTCGTCACGTTCCAGGACCGCCCGCAGACCGATGAGGAAAATCGGGTGGTCGTCGGCGAGGACGATGCGCAATGGCTTGTCAGACGTTTCGTTCAATACAGGCTCCCGGGGTAATTCGGGGATTCTAGCCTGTTAACGCAGGAGAGGGTCTGATGGTGCGGTTTACAAAGGTGTAAAAAACGCCGCGTCCCCGTCCGTGGGGCAGCGGCGTTTTTCGTTTCTGGCAGGCCCGGCCGGAGTGATCGTTTAGGCGAGTAGTTTCTGAGCCACTGCCATTACGGTTCCGACAGCCGTGAAGAAGCCGATGGCGATACCAACGGGATACCAGAAATTCTCTCGGGTTATCTTGTGGGATTCTGCGTTTAGCTTGCGTTGCTCAGCATAAATTCTGGATATGTCGGCGTGAATCTTCTCTAGTATTGCCTGCTCTTTTTCGTGTTCCAGCATGGTCTTCGTCCTTCGCAACGGGGCCTTTTGGTATGCGCTGTTTATCGATGTGCCGGCATGATCAGCACTCACCGAGTATAGGATTCACCCTCGGCATCAGCGCCAAAACGGCAACTCATTGAGTAAGCAGTTATGTGCTGCCGTTTTTTGCTTGTCATGTTGCAAGCGCATGCTGGACACGTCATCCCCCGGCAACCCTTGGAAGACGAAAAAGCGAACTTTCCTACGACGCAAATAGTCACTTAGGATAGATGCAGCTCCCGTTTACACGATTGTTTCCGAACTATTGAGTGGTGATCGAGATGGAAAGTATCAGCCTATTGCTCGGTGAAGCACTGAGCCCTTATCAGGTCACGCTGACCACCTCGGGTGTGCAGGGCGAATGCCTGGTGACCGTAAAGAATCCGGCCGGTGCCATCGTGGTCGAACGAGAAGTCGACCAGGCACAATTGACCGACAAGCGTGCATTGGTGGATGTGGTGGACTGTTTGCACCGCGACTTGATGATTGCCGAAGGACGCCTGGAACCCTCGGTCATGGCGGCCCTGCGCAATGCGGCCCTGACTCGGCCGATCGCCTGCGCATGAAGATTTATTTTTGTTGGGAACCTTCCTACGGCAAGGTGAGTCAGATTTTGTAACAGCGAGATCAAGCATTGTGCTCCGGTGCTTGTGGCTCGTTGTTACTGGTCTTTTTAGGCCCTTATTAACCCCGAGTTGTCTCCCCACTGCTCGGGGTTTCTTTTTGCCTGCGATTTGTCATGGGCTCGGGGCATCCTGGAAAAACGTCGGGTGGTCTTGCAGGTATTGCTCACGCATGACCGGGTCGAGCCATGAGGCGTAGGACTGTCGCAGTTGCTCCTGCGGGATCTCGCGCAGCACCTGATTGATCCGCTCGATAGCCGTGCGGCCTGAGGCGTTATCCGTGCAGGCAATCCGGGTCAGTTGATAGGGCGGGGTGCCTTTGATGGGGTAGAAGATCAGCTCTTGTGGATCAATGCCTTGTTGCAGCGCCTGGTAGCGCACTTCTGTCCAGTAACCCAGCACCGCTTCCAGCCGCCCCTTTCGTTGCATCTGCAGCAGGCTGCCGAGGGCGTCATTGCCGTAATGCGGCGCCAGTTTGTGAGCACTGGTGTGCTTCAGCGCTTCATCGATGATGGCGCCGTAGCTGCGTTCGGCGATGATGCCAAGGCGCGCATCCCGTGCATTCAAAAATGCCTCCAGGTCGAACCGTCCATCCACCACAAACGGCGCCAGCAGCGCCCGCTGACCCTGGCGGATCGTCACCCCGTTGCTCACGGCCGCGAAGGCCTGGGCGGAAAACACGATGGTTTTAGCGCGCTCCGCCGTCCACAGCAGGGACGGGTCGCAGGTAAGCGTGCCGGGGTCGCGGAGCATCTGCATGCCGCGCGCGCGGTTCACGTGGAGGATCTGATGTCGATACTCCGGCATGTGTTCGGCGAGTATCGGCAGCAGTTGGTCGAGGGCGCCCTGGCCTTTTTGCGGGCCTTCGAAAATCGTCACTGGCGGCAGGTCACGCAACAGCCAGATCAAGGTTTCCTGGGCCTGGCTCGACAGTGGCCAAGTCCCGAGCAGTGAACCCAGGAGGCAGAGTCGAATGATGAAGCGCCGGCCCATCAGATCGCGCCGTTCTCACGCAGGCGAGTAACGGCGGCCGCATCGTAGCCCAATTCAGCGAGCACCACGCTGTTGTGCTCGCCCAACTGCGGTCCGACCCATTCACAACTGCCCGGTGTGTCCGACAGTTTGGGCACGATGCCGGGCATCTTGAAGTCCTTGCCGCCCGGGAGCTGCGCCTTGAGGAACATCTCGCGGGCCAGAAACTGCGGGTCTCCCAGCATGTCTTGCGCGCTGTAGATACGGCTGGCGGGCACTTCGGCCTTGTTCAACTGTTCCACCACTTGCTCAAGCGGCAGCGAGTTGACCCAGCGATCAATCACCCCGTACAACTCATCGCGCCGGCTGTCGCGGCCATCGTTGCTGGCCAGTGCCGGGTCGTTGGCCAGGTCGTCGCGACCAATGGCCGACATGAAGCGCTTGAAGATCGCGTCGCCATTGGCGCCGATCTGCACATGCTTGCCATCTTTGCTGGTGTGGATCGAGGAGGGCGTGATGCCGGGCATGATGTTGCCGGTGCGCTCGCGGATAAAGCCGAACACGTCGAACTCCGGGATCATGCTCTCCATCATCGCGAAGATCGCCTCATACAGCGCCACATCCACCACCTGGCCGAGCCCGCCATTCACTTCACGATGACGCAGGGCCATCAGCGCCCCGATCACGGCCCACAACGCCGCGATCGAGTCCCCGATGGAAATCCCGGTGCGCACCGGCGGGCGGTCCTCGAAACCGGTGATGTAACGCAGGCCCCCCATGGATTCGCCCACCGCGCCAAACCCAGGCTGGTCCTTCATCGGCCCGGTCTGGCCAAAGCCCGAGAGGCGCACCATCACCAGTTTCGGGTTCAGGGCGTGCAAGGTTTCCCAGCTCAGGCCGAGCTTTTCCAGCACGCCAGGGCGAAAGTTCTCAATCAAAATGTCGGCATCCGCCAACAGTTGCTTGAGGATCGCCAGGCCGTCCGGGTGTTTCAGGTTCAGGGTCAGGGATTTCTTGTTGCGCGCCTGCACAAACCACCACAGCGAGGTGCCTTCATACAGCTTGCGCCACTTGCGCAGCGGGTCGCCGCCATCCGGGGATTCGACCTTGATCACCTCGGCGCCGAACTCGGCGCAGATGCGCGACGCAAACGGGCCGGCGATCAAGGTGCCGAGTTCGATGACTTTCAGGCCGGCAAGTGGTTTGGCGGTAAACGACATGAGGAACCTTTCGGGCAGGGCAGGGATGTGAGCCTTTTAACATAGGCGAGTGGCGCAGTGATAAGGATGATGCAGCGCAGGATTCGTTGAATCACCTCGCCATCGGTTAGACTTGCCGCCTTTCCCTGTCTCTAGAAGTCCGTTCATGGCCCAGCCGTCCACGACCTACAAGTTTGAACTCAACCTCACCGACCTTGACCGTTCGGTGTACGAGAGTGTCAAGCAGACCATCGCCCGCCACCCTTCGGAAACCGAAGAGCGCATGACCGTGCGTTTGCTGGCCTACGCGCTTTTCTACAACGAGCAGCTGTCTTTCGGTCGTGGCCTGTCAGATGTAGACGAGCCGGCGCTGTGGGAAAAAAGCCTGGATGATCGCGTCCTGCACTGGATCGAAGTCGGCCAGCCGGACGCGGACCGCCTGACCTGGTGTTCCCGCCGTACCGAACGCACGACCTTGCTGGCCTACGGCAGCTTGCGCGTCTGGGAAGGCAAAGTGGTGCCGGTGGCGAAGAACCTGAAAAACGTGAGCATCGCCGCCGTACCCCAGGAAATCCTGGAAGTGCTGGCCAAGGACATGCCCCGGGTGATCAAGTGGGACGTGATGATCAGCGAAGGCACGATCTTCGTGACCGATGACCGTGGGCAGCACGAAGTCCAGCTGGAATGGCTGGCTGGCGAGCGCGGCTGAAACGTCGATAACTGATTGGACGCTGGTCGAGTGTGGGAGCTGTCGAGCTTCAGCGAGGCTGCGATGCAGGCGCTGCGGTCTGACAGGTACACCGAGGTGATCCCATCGCAGCCTCGCTGGGGCTCGACAGCTCCTACAAGGGATCACCGCTAATTTTCAACATTAAAGAGAAGCTTCCGTCACCCCATGCGTATCGATCCTCGCCCGTTGCCCGCCGTCCTGCCATTCCTCGGTGAATTGCCACCGTTGTTGACCCGTCTCTACGCCGCACGCGGGGTGCAATCGGAAGCCGAGCTGGATAAAAGCCTGGCGCGGCTGATCCCGTATCAGCAGCTCAAGGGCATCGATGCTGCTGTGGACTTGCTGGTGACGGCCCTGGAGCAGCGCCAGCGGATCCTGATCGTGGGTGACTTCGACGCCGACGGCGCCACCGCCAGCACCGTGGGCACCCTGGGCCTGCGCTTGTTGGGCGCCGCCCATGTCGACTACCTGGTGCCCAACCGTTTCGAATACGGCTACGGCCTGACCCCGGAAATCGTCGCCGTGGCCCTGCAGCGCCAGCCACAGCTGCTGATCACCGTGGACAACGGTATCTCCAGCGTCGAAGGCGTGGCGGCCGCGAAAGCGGCGGGGCTCAAGGTGCTGGTTACCGACCACCACTTGCCGGGCGACGAACTGCCCGCAGCCGACGCCATCGTCAACCCGAACCAGCCGGGCTGTGAATTCCCCAGCAAGGCCCTGGCCGGTGTGGGCGTGATCTTCTACGTGCTGATGGCCCTGCGTGCGCGCTTGCGCAGTTTGGGTTGGTACGAGAACAAGCCGCAGCCGAATATCGGCGAACTGCTGGACCTGGTGGCCCTGGGCAGCGTGGCCGACGTGGTCCCGCTGGACGCCAACAATCGCATCCTGGTCTACCAGGGCCTGGAACGCATTCGCGCCGGTCGTGCCCGGCCGGGGATCAAGGCGATCCTCGAAGTGGCCAAGCGCGATCACGCCCGCATCACCTCCACCGACCTTGGTTTTATCCTGGGCCCGCGCCTGAACGCCGCCGGGCGCCTGGATGACATGAGCCTGGGTATCGAGTGCCTGCTCACCTCGGATTTCGCCGCCGCCCGGGAAATGGCCGCGCAACTGGACGGCATGAACCAGGACCGCAAGTCCATCGAACAAGGCATGCAGCGCGAGGCCCTGGCCCAGCTCAAGGACTTGCCGGTGGAGTCGATGCCGTATGGCTTGTGCCTGTTCGACCCAGAATGGCACCAGGGCGTGATCGGCATCCTTGCCTCGCGCATGAAAGAGCGTTACTTCCGCCCGACCATCGCCTTTGCCGACGCCGGTGACGGCCTGCTCAAGGGCTCCGGGCGCTCCGTGCCGGGTTTTCATATTCGTGACGCGCTGGCCGTGGTGGCCAGCCAGCACCCAACGCTGATCGCCAAGTACGGCGGCCACGCCATGGCGGCGGGTCTTACCTTGCCCGAGGCCAACTTCCCACTGTTCGCCGAGGCCTTTGACGCCGAAGTGCGTCGGCAACTGCGCGAAGAAGACCTGACGGGCCGGCTGCTGTCCGACGGCACCCTGGCGGTTGAAGAGTTTCACCTGGAACTGGCCCGCGCCCTGCGCAACGCCGGGCCGTGGGGCCAGCATTTCCCAGAGCCGTTGTTTCACGGGGTGTTCCAACTGGTGGAGCAGCGCGTCGTCGGCGAGCGCCATCTGAAGGTGGTGCTCAAGAGCGAGTGTGGATCGGTGAAGCTCGATGGCATTGCTTTCGGCATCGACCGCGAGATCTGGCCCAATCCCACCATTCGCTGGGTGGAACTGGCCTACAAGCTCGACGTGAACGAGTTCCGTGGCCAGGAAACCGTGCAACTGATGATCGCGCATATCGAGCCGCGCTGAACCCTGTGCAATCCTCTGTTGTCGACTAGTCTCTAAGCACTGTGTGATCGGTCTTGTGACCTTGTCTTATTTCAGCCCGCCGGGGACGGGTTTTTCGTCGACCTTTCAAACAGAACCCTGGAGCCTGCCCACTGCATAAAAGAGGTGCCCCATGAGTCTGCTGCTTGAACCCTATACCCTGCGCCAACTGACCCTGCTCAACCGCATCGCCGTTTCGCCGATGTGCCAGTATTCCAGCGTCGATGGCCTGGCCAATGACTGGCACCTGGTGCACCTCGGCAGCCGTGCCGTCGGTGGCGCCGGGCTGATCTTTACCGAAGCCACTGCCGTGACTGCCGATGGCCGCATCACCGCCCAGGACCTGGGCCTGTGGAACGACGAACAGATCGAACCGCTGCAACGCATCACGCGCTTTATCAATGCCCAGGGCGCGGTGGCGGGCATTCAACTGGCCCACGCCGGGCGCAAAGCCAGCACGCACCGGCCATGGATCGGCAAGCACGGCAGCGTCAAGCCGGAAGATGGCGGCTGGGTGCCGGTGGGCCCCTCGCCGATTGCCTTCGATCCGCAGCACACTTCACCCAAGCAACTCGATGAAGGGCAGATCCAGCAAGTGATCGCTGACTTCGTCGCTGCCGCCAAGCGCGCGTTGACCGCCGGTTTCAAAGTGGCGGAAATCCATGCCGCCCATGGCTACCTGTTGCATCAATTTCTTTCGCCGCTGAGCAACCAGCGTCAGGACCAGTACGGCGGCTCGTTCGAAAACCGCATCCGCCTGGTGCTGCAAGTGACCACGGCGGTGCGTGAGGCCTGGCCGCAAGAGCTGCCGCTGTTTGTGCGGGTCTCGGCCACCGATTGGGTCGAGGACGGCTGGAACCCGGATGAAACCGTCGAACTGGCGCGCCGCCTGAAAGACCTGGGCGTCGACCTGATCGACGTCTCCTCGGGTGGCACCGCGGCCAATGCGGAAATTCCTACCGGGCCCGGCTACCAGACCCGCTTTGCCGAGCGTGTGCGCAAAGAGTCGGGAATCGCCACCGGCACCGTGGGCATGATTACCGAGCCCGCCCAGGCCGAGCACATCTTGCGTACCTGTCAGGCCGATATCATTTTCCTCGCACGTGAACTGTTGCGTGACCCGTACTGGCCACTGCATGCCGACGATGACCTGGGCGGGCGCAAAGCGACCTGGCCGGCGCAGTATCAGCGGGCTACGCATCGCGACCAGCCGATTCATGAGTCGGACTTGCGGGATTAACCTTGCGTAGGAAAACGCCTGAAGCTAATGTCGAAACTATGACTCTATTACTGAACGCCTCGATTATTCCCACCCTCCAGGAGAGGGTGGGCTGACGCGTGCTGGAAAAGCATGAAAAACCCGCCCTTGATCCGGCGGGTTTTTTATTGCCCGCCGATCACCGGCCAAGCCCTGCGACACAAGGAGAAGCTCATGTTGCACCTGATCTGCGGCAAAATCGCATCCGGTAAATCGACCCTGACCCAGCAGTTGTCGCAAGCCCCACAGACGGTATTGATCAGCGAGGATGAGTGGCTGTCACGCCTTTATCCCGGACAGATCCAGGCTCTGGGCGACTACGTGCGCTGCACCGGCCACCTGCGCGATGCGTTGACGGCCCATATCATCTCGTTGCTCAAGGCCGGCGTCTCGGTGGTGCTGGATTTTCCCGCCAACACCCTGGCCAGCCGCCGCTGGATGCGCTCATTGTTCGAAGGCGCAGGCGCTGACCATCAATTGCACTACCTGGATGTGCCGGACGAGGTCTGCAAGGCACGCCTGCGTGCGCGCAACGCGGAGGGTACCCACGCGTTCGAAACCAGTGACGCCCAGTTCGACTTGATCACCGGCTATTTCGAAGCACCGACACCTGCGGAAGGCTTCAACCTTGTTCACCATCAACCCTTGGAAGCACAGCATGTTGATCAAGCGTGACCTGACCGAAAAGGACCTGCCGTTGCTGGCGCTGATTGACCGTACCGAACGGATCGAGGCGTGCTATCGCGTGGAGCACGGGGAGTTGCTGCTGTACCCCGAGCACCACGACATGCGCGGCTGGCCCGAAGGCGAAGCCGAGCAGGATGCCGTGGCCTTGCAGGCGTGCCTGAAGCGCGGCGGGTGGCTGCACGGTGTGTTTGACGATGCAAAGCTGCTGGCGGCCGTGGTAGTGGACAACCGGGTTATCCTCAACCAGGGCCTGCGTATGCGCCAGCTCAAATTCCTGCATGTGAGCCATGGGGCCCGTGGCCTGGGCCTGGGTGGCCAGCTGTTTGCCCTGGCCTGTGAACACGCCCGTGCAGCCGGGGCCGAGGCGTTGTACGTATCGGCCACGGAATCGCGCAATACGGTGGAGTTCTATCTGCGGCTCGGCTGCCGGTTGCTCAAGCAGCCGGATCCCGAGCTGTTTCAACAGGAGCCGCACGACATCCACCTGTACCGGCCGCTTGTGGGATAACGCTGTAGGTCATTGCCCTGCAAGCGTTTTTTTAAGTGATTACTCTAAAAAAGTCCCACGCCCTGCAAGATAGTTTCTACGCTTAAGGTAAGCATGATTTCTGGCCCAGGAAATCAGCTTGTTGATCCTCGCAGGTCGCATCGCGGGATGGGGTTATGGGCAACCAGGAGCAGTTGATTGATACGAGGAGACAGTCCATGGCCAAGTCCTATGGTGTAGCGGGGGTGTTGTCGTCTTTTCTGGCCCGCAGGATGTCGCTGCGCAGCCGGCGCCTGAGTTCGGACGAAGAGCAATTGCTGGAACAGTACCGCGCCCTGACCGAGAGTGATCAGGTGGCGATGCGGTACTTGATCGGGGCGATGAAGAGTATTTCGCGGTTCTGAAGATCCCGAAGGGGCGTTCCCACGCGAGCGTGGGAACGTTCGGTATCAGGTGTACTTGCGCTTGTCTGGTGCAGGTGGGAAGTATTGGTACAGCCAGGTTTCGCTCAAAGTGCGGTCCTGGGTGCGGATGAACAGCCGCAGTTCAACCGGCTCGACGCTGTCGCTGGTCGGGTACCAGTCAAACAGAATTCGATAGCCCTTGATGGCATCCAGTACCAACACGCTGAAGTCTTTGACCTCACCATGGGAGCAGGTCACCACCGGCTCGATCCCGGTGCCTTCAGGCAAACGATCCAGCCCGCCGCCGTTGAAGTCCACGGCAAAGCGCCGCGCCCAGACTTCGGGGTAGTGCTCGCCCGGCGCCCAACCTTCGGTGAAACCGCCCATGCCCGAACGGGTGGCATTGACCTGCGCCAGTGGCGTGCTGACCGGCGGCAGGGCGCTCCAGTAGAGCTTGTAGCCGTAGTTCAGGGATTCGCCGGCAGCGACGGGCTTCTTCGGGGTCCAGAAGGCCACGATGTTGTCCAGGGTCTCGCCGGTTGTAGGAATTTCCAGCAGATCGATAGAGCCTTCGCCCCACGCGGTTGTAGGTTCTACCCACAGGCTTGGGCGTTTGCTGTACCAGTCCACCGTGTCCTGATAGCTGGCGAACTCATGATCGGTCTGCACCAGGCCGAAGCCTTTCGGGTCGGTGTCGGCAAACGCGTTGAATTGCAGGGTAGCCGGGTTGTTCAGCGGGCGGCAGATCCACTCGCCATTGCCGCGCCACATGGCCAGGCGATCCGAGTCGTGGATTTGCGGGTGAATGGTGTCGCACATCCGCCGCTCAACGGTGCCGCAGCTGAACATGCTGGTCATCGGTGCGATGCCCAGTTGCTCGATGGCGGTACGCGCATTGATATGGGCGTCGATGGCCATTACCACCTGGTTGGCCTGGCAGTCGATATCGAAGCGATAGGCACCAGTGGCGCTCGGCGAATCCAGCAGGGCGTAGACCACGAAGCGGGTGCTGTCCTTGTCCGGGGTTTCGAACCAGAACTTGGTGAAGTCCGGGAATTCCTCGCGCTTTTTCGCGTAGGTGTCGATGGCCAGGCCGCGTGCGGAAAGGCCGTACTGGCCGGTGGAATCCACCGCACGGAAGTAGCTGGCGCCGAGGAAGGACAGCACGTCGTGGCGGTCCAGTTCCGGGGCCTTGAACAGCTTGAAGCCGGAGAAACCCAGGTCGCCGGTCAACTGCTTGGTGTCTACCGTGGTTTTTTCATAGTTGAACAGCGAAGGGCGGAAGTGCACCTCGCGGGCCTGGCGGGTTTTCGGGTCGACGCTGTACATGCGCACCGGCGTCTTGAAGCCCATGCCGACGTGGAAGAACTGCACGTCCAGTTGGCCGTTCAATTCTTTCCACAGCGAATGCTTGCCGTCGTAGCCGATGGCGTTGAAATTCTGCGGGGTCATGGTCGCCAGGGTCGGCGGCAATACCTGCTTGGTGTCCTGGTAGCGATTGCTTGCCAACTGCTTGGCCTGGATCTTCAGGGCCTCGAAATCGAAGGCCTGGGCCTCGCCATCAGCGGCGCGGTTGCCCGCCCAGGCCTGGGCGGCCAGCAGGCCACTGGCCGACAGACCGGTGTAAGCCGCGATGGCCATGGACGCTTTGAGCAAATTCCTGCGGTGCATAAATACAACCTGTCGTGAACAATCCCGCGCCGTTCCTGGCACGTGCTGGATCAAGGAAAACGGTTCGGACATGCCTTCGGCCAAACGCAACGGACATTAAACAGATGCCAAATAGCTTAAGCGGTTCGGTGCGCAAGGAAAAATGATTGATGGCGGGTTGATGGCGCTGCATATGAAACAAGACGTTTCTGTGGAAACCGTGTGGCGAGGGAGCTTGCTCCCGTTGGGGCGCGAAGCGACCCCAGCTCAGACGATCGAGATCCTTCAGGGATATCTCGATCGCCTGGTTTGGGGCTGCTGCGCACCCCAGCGGGAGCAAGCTCCCTCGCCACAATAATCTCTTCCTTCAGGAATGCCGGGATCAGCCCACTTCGCCTACTGCTCGATATGCCTCATCAATCGCCGCATGCGCGTACGCGCTCCACGCGGCATCCGAGTTGGCGATGCTCACAGGTCCCACCGGCTGGCGCGCCAGGTCCTTCAGTTTTTCGCTTTCATCGGCATCGTCGAACAAGTTGTTGGAGAAGGTCGCATAGCCGTGTGACCAACGGTTGACAGTGATCGCCAGAATGTCGGTCTGGTGGTTGAAGCCACCCGGGCCGAGCATGCGCTGCAGTTGGTCGCGCAGTTGCGCTTCCAGTTGTTCAAACGTCTGCCCGTACAACTTGCCCCGCCCGGCGCGGGCCTGGTCGCGGCCGTTCATGCCGCTGTTGGGGCTGGTGGGCACGTACACCATGTGCAAACCAATCGGCTGCGTCGGGTCGCGCGGGTGCTCGTAGCCGCCCATGCTCACCGGGTAATCCAGCTTGATCCGGCTGTAAGGCTGGGTCGCTGCATAAATCTCGTGCACCCCCAGCTTCTGGAACGACGTCCAGTTGCGCACCACCACTTTGGTGTAGACCAGCGGGTACTTCACGTTCTGGCTCAGGGCCTGGGCTTGTTCTGCCGGCAGATCGCGCAGCAGGTACGGGATCATCATGTTGTAGCAGGCCAGGATGCAGCGTTTGCCGCGGACCTGTGCGAGTTGGCCGCCACGACTGTAGCCGATGTGCACACCGTCACCGACGTTACGCACACTGACCGCAGTGCTGTTCAAACGCACCCGCACCGGCGTCCTGGGCTGATCAAGCCTGGCGTAGTCAAACGGCGCCAGCACGATGTCATCCATGGTGTGCCCCGGTGCCACTGCCGGAATCAGGCTGCGCACCAGCAATCGTGCCAGCGAGGCGTTGCCGTCGGGGAAGTGGTAGATGTAGGGTTCTTCCATTTCTGCGGCGGCTTCTTCGCTGATCGGTGCCAGGTTCATTCCGCCGAAGCCAGGGAAACCCACGCTATAGGCATCAGCCGACGCCACCGCGTCGATACTCAAGGCCATGAAGTCGTTGGTGCGGCTTTGGAAGTACTTCACCGCGCCTTCCGAGAGTCCTACGTTCTTGAGCAGGAAATCGCGGTAGCTGGTGGTCGCGAGGTACTCGGCCTTTTCCTCGGCAGTCTTGCCCGGCAGGTAATCCTTGGGCGCGACGTGCAAGGCAATCAGCGCCTGACGGTCGGTTTCCGGCAGCGGGAAATCATTGATGAAGTCGCTGATGGAGCGCGCATGCAACTGGTCCGGGGCGATGTCGTCGGCGACCATCGGCGTCGGGTCGCCAGTCACCAGTTTGTCTTCGCCAAAGTTTTCCTTGTCGAAGAACACCCCACGGGACAAACCCAGGCCCGGGTAGAACTGGCGGTCGAAGGCGGTCTCGAAGCGCTTGATGTTCACCCCGAGTTTTTTCAACAGCCCGTTTACTTCCTTGCTGTAAAGATGATTCGGTGACTGGAACGCTTCGCTGCCGCCGTAGCCGATGATCAGCCGGCCACCGGCCTGGAACTCATTGCGCTTGGCATGGCCGCCGAAGTCGTCGTGGTTCTCCAGGATCAGGATCTTCGCCTTCGGGTGCTTCTCACGGTAGAACCACGCCGCCGACAAACCGCTCAAGCCACCGCCGACCACCACCAGGTCGTAGTCTTCGGTGATCGGCAGTTTATCGGTGTCGAAGGCCTTCTTTTCCCAGCCCATCTGGTGGGCAACTTCGAATGAGCCGACATGGCTGCCGCGCAAGCCGGTGAGGGCGGGCGGGTAGTAGCGGCCATCGGGAGCGGCCTGGAGGATTTGCAGCGGGGTCATACCGGCGGCAATCGTGATAGCGACGCCGTTGAGGAAGTCGCGGCGGGTGATGTCCATGGGAACCTGCGAATTATTTATTGTTATGAGATCCCTGCAGGAGCCGGCTGTTGTGGCGAGGGAGCTTGCTCCCGCTGGGCTGCGTAGCGGCCCCAAAAAACCTGGGAGCACCTCGCACTCCAGCGGGAGCAAGCTCCCTCGCCACAGTGAGCTCGCTTCGACAGGGGTAAAGGGTCAGTGCTTGAACATCACATGGCGAACGGTGGTGTAGTCCTCCAGGCCGTACATGGACATGTCCTTGCCGTAGCCGGACAGTTTCTGACCGCCGTGGGGCATTTCGCTGACCAGCATGAAGTGGGTGTTCACCCAGGTGCAGCCGTACTGCAACCGTGCAGCCAGGCGATGGGCGCGGCCGACATCGGCGGTCCACACGGAAGAGGCCAGGCCGTAGTCCGAATCGTTGGCCCAGGCCAATACCTGGGCCTCGTCGTTGAATTTGGTTACCGACACTACTGGCCCGAACACTTCGCGGCGCACGATTTCATCGTCCTGCTGCGCGTCGGCCAACACCGTCGGCTCAAAGAAGAACCCGTTGCCTTCCACCGCCTTGCCACCCGTGATCAGGCGGATATGGGATTGCGCCACGGCACGCTCCACAAACCCGGCCACACGGTCACGGTGCTGTGCGGTGATCAGCGGGCCCAGCTCGGTGGCCGGGTCATCCTGCAAACCGTATTTGATGCTGGCAACCGCCGCGCCGAGCTTCTCGACGAACGCGTCGTAGATATCGGCCTGTGCATAAATCCGGCACGCAGCGGTGCAATCCTGCCCGGCGTTGTAGAAGCCGAAGGTGCGAATGCCTTCCACCGCCGCGTCGATATCGGCGTCGTTGAAGATGATCACCGGCGCCTTGCCGCCCAGTTCCATGTGCATGCGTTTGACGCTGTCGGCAGTGCTGGAAATGATATTGGCCCCGGTGGCAATCGAACCGGTCAGCGACACCATGCGCACTTTCGGGTGATTCACCAGCGGGCTGCCCACGGTTGGCCCACGGCCAAACACCAGGTTGAGTACACCGGCCGGGAAAATTTCAGCGGCCAGTTCCACCAGGCGCAGCGCGGTCAGCGGGGTTTGTTCCGAAGGCTTGAGCACCACGGTATTACCGGCGGCCAGGGCCGGGGCGATTTTCCAGGCGACCATCATCAGCGGGTAGTTCCACGGCGCGATGGAGGCAATTACGCCCACCGGGTCACGGCGGATCATCGAGGTGTGGCCCGGCAGGTACTCGCCGCCGGCCGAACCGCTCATGCAGCGGCTGGCGCCGGCGAAGAAGCGGAACACATCGGCCACCGCCGGGACCTCGTCGTTCAGCGCGGCGCTGTAGGGTTTGCCGCAGTTGTCCGACTCAAGCTTTGCCAGCTCTGCGCCGTGGGCTTCGATGGCGTCGGCGAGTTTGAGCAGCAGCAGCGAGCGATCCTTCGGTGGCGTTTGCGACCAGCCTTCAAAAGCGCTGTCGGCAGCACGCACGGCGGCGTCGACCTGGGCTTCGCTGGCTTCCTTGATTTCCACCAGTACCCGACCCAACGCCGGGTTGAACACCGGCTGCGCCGGGCCTTCGCCTTCGACCAGATGGCCGTTGATCAGCAGTTTGGTTTGCATGGTTCAGTCCTCTTAAAGCTGCATCGTTTCCCCTGCCGAAACCGGTTCAAGTGTGGGAGCGGGCTTGCTCGCGAATACGGTCTTTCAGTTGATACATCACCTGACTGATACACCGCTTTCGCGAGCAAGCCCGCTCCCACATTTGAACCTCATTCCTTCAGTGGCAATGTGTTGTCAGTTATTTACCGCCACTACCGGCCACGCTTTCGCCGCCGCGGGTCAGGTAATAGGCACCCAGGATCGGGAACATCGTCACGATCATCACCAGCATCGCCACCACGTTGGTCACCGGCACATCCCGTGGCCGGCTCAACTGGTTGAGCAGCCACAGCGGCAAGGTGCGTTCGTGGCCGGCGGTGAAGGTGGTGACGATGATTTCGTCGAACGACAGCGCGAACGCCAGCATGCCGCCGGCCAGCAACGCCGAGCCGAGGTTGGGCATGATGATGTAGCGGAAGGTCTGCCAGCCGTCGGCGCCCAGGTCCATCGAGGCTTCGATCAGGCTGTGGGAAGTGCGGCGCAAACGGGCGATCACGTTGTTGTAGACGATCACCACGCAGAAGGTCGCGTGGCCGACGATGATGGTGAACATCCCCGGCTCAATCCCCAGGGTCTTGAAGGTCGCCAGCAACGCGATACCGGTGATGATCCCCGGCAGTGCAATCGGCAGGATCAGCATCAGCGAGATGCCTTGCTTGCCGAAGAACTCCCGGCGATACAACGCCGCCGAGGCCAGGGTGCCGAGCACCATCGCAATCAGCGTGGCGATGGCCGCGATTTGCAGCGACAGCTTGATCGCTTCCAATACGTCCGGCCGCGAGAAGGCCACGCTGAACCACTTCAGGGTGAAGCCCTGGGGTGGAAAGCTGAACGCCGCCTCTTCGGTGTTGAAGGCGTAGAGGAAGATGATCAGGATCGGGAAGTGCAGGAAAACCAACCCGCCCCAGGCCGCGATTTTTAGACTGAGTGAGGCTTTTTCAGAGTGCATCGAAGGCCCCCAGACGTTTGACGATGGACAGGTAAACCGCGATCAGCACGATCGGCACCAGAGTGAACGCCGCGGCCATGGGCATGTTGCCGATAGCGCCTTGTTGCGCGTACACCATGCCGCCGACGAAGTAACCCGGCGGGCCCACCAGTTGCGGCACGATGAAGTCGCCCAGGGTCAGCGAGAACGTAAAGATCGAACCCGCCGCGATCCCCGGTACCGACAGCGGCAGAATCACCTGCATGAAGGTCTGGCGCGGCTTGGCGCCGAGGTCTGCCGAGGCCTGCAGCAACGATGGCGGCAAACGCTCCAGCGAGGCCTGGATCGGCAGAATCATGAACGGCAGCCAGATGTACACAAACACCATGAACCGCCCCAGGTGCGAGGTGCTCAAGGTGCTGCCGCCCACGCCGGGAATGCCCATGATGAATTGCAGCGCCGGCTCCAGGCCCAGGTGCTGCACGAACCACTGCGCCACGCCGCCCTTGGCCAGCAGCAGGGTCCAGGCGTAGGCCTTGACGATGTAGCTGGCCCACATCGGCATCATCACCGCGATGTAGAAAAACGCCTTGGTCTTGCCGGTGGTGTAGCGCGCCATGTAGTAGGCGATCGGGAACGCGACGATGGCACTGGCGATGGACACCACCACCGCCATGCTCAAGGTGCGCACGATGATGTCGAAGTTCGACGGCTGGAACAGCGCGGCGAAGTTGGCCAAGGTCAGGTCCGGGGTGACCGCCATGGTGAAGTCATCGAACGTATAGAAACCTTGCCACAGCAAGGTCAGCAGCGAACCCAGGTAGATCGCGCCGAACCAGATCAGCGGCGGCACCAGCAGCAGCGACAGGTACAGGTTGGGCTTCTTGTACAGCAGGTTGGAAAACCTGCGCATCGGGGGTTGGGACAGGGCCAGGCTCATGTCACACCTCGCCTGCGATGTCGGTCAACGGCGTCATGGCTTCCCGCGCCCAGCGCGCGGTGATGGACTGGCCGACTTGATGCCCGGCGGTGGTGTCCAGCCATTGGTTGTTGGCCTGGCTGATGTTCAGCGCCTGGCCGTTTTCCAGTTTCAGTTCGTAGCGAGTGGCGCTGCCCTGGTACTGAATGTCATGCAGCAGGCCGCTGACTTCCACCTCGCCGCTGCCCAGCGGGCCTTCGGCGAAGCGCACGTGTTCCGGGCGGATCGAGAACGGCTGCGGGTTACC
Organism: Pseudomonas sp. GP01-A4; assembly: GCF_058780865.1. Taxonomy (NCBI): domain Bacteria; kingdom Pseudomonadati; phylum Pseudomonadota; class Gammaproteobacteria; order Pseudomonadales; family Pseudomonadaceae; genus Pseudomonas; species Pseudomonas sp. GP01-A4. Next base: position 5,722 of record NZ_JBYSWF010000049.1, on the reverse strand, counting down.
GCTCAAGCGTTGCGCCAATTCGCCGCGAATCACGTTGGAGGTGCCGACGAATTCCGCGACGAAGGTGGTGGCGGGCTTCATGTACAGGTTGCGCGGGGTGTCGACCTGTTCGATGCGGCCCTTGTTGAATACGGCCACACGGTCGGACATCGACAGTGCTTCGGTCTGGTCGTGGGTGACGAAGATGAAGGTGATGCCAAGTTGGCGTTGCAGTTTCTTCAGCTCGCTTTGCATCTGTTCGCGCAGCTTCAGGTCGAGAGCGCCGAGGGGCTCATCCAGCAGCAATACGCGCGGACGATTAACCAGTGCGCGGGCCAGGGCCACACGTTGACGCTGGCCGCCGGAGAGTTGCACCGGCTTGCGGTCGCCGTAACCGCCGAGGGCGACCATGCCCAGCGCTTCTTCGGCGCGGTTGAGGCGTTCGGTCTTGCCTACGCCTTTGACTTTCAGGCCGTAGGCCACGTTGTCCCGCACGTTCATGTGGGGGAACAGCGCGTAATCCTGGAACACAGTGTTCACGTCGCGCTGATACGGCGGCAAGCCGGCGGCTTCCTCACCGTGGATGCGGATGGAGCCGGCACTGGGTTGCTCGAACCCGGCGATCAGGCGCAGGCACGTGGTTTTGCCCGAGCCGGAAGGGCCGAGCATGGAAAAGAACTCGCCGTCCTGGATATCGATGGAAACCCGGTCAACGGCTTTCACTTCGCCGAACTGACGGGAAACGTGGGTGAATTGGACTGCAAGCGTCATGGTGCGGTGCTCCAAAAAGGCGCGTCTTGTAAAAATTAAATCGGAGGTAGAGGTGATCGTTCCCACGCTCTGCGTGGGAATGCAGCGCTGGACGCTCCGCGTCCGCCCTTAAAGTCGTGACGCGGAGCGTCACAGGAGGCATTCCCACGCGGAGCGTGGGAACGATCAACTAGGGAGTGCTTAGCGCCCGCCCATGATCGCGATGTAATCCTGGGTCCAGCGGCTGTACGGCACGAACTTGCCGCCTTCAGCCTGCGGGGTTTTCCAGAAGGCGATCTTCTCGAACTGGTCGAAACCGTTGGTCTTGCAACCCTCGGCGCCCAGCAGTTCGCTTTCCTTGCACGCCGCGGGAACCGCCGGCAACGAACCGAACCACGAGGCCACATCACCCTGGACCTTCGGCTGCAGCGACCAGTCCATCCACTTGTAGGCGCAGTTCGGGTGCTTGGCATCGGTGTGCAGCATGGTGGTATCCGCCCAGCCGGTGGCGCCTTCCTTCGGAATGGTCGAGGCAATCGGCTGTTTCTCGTTCACCAGGCCGTTGACCTGATACGGCCATGCGCTGGAGGCCACCACGCCTTCGTTCTTGAAGTCGCTCATCTGCACGGTGGTGTCATGCCAGTAGCGGTGGATCAACGGCTGCTGGGCGCGCAACAGGTCGAGCACGGCCTTGTACTGGGTTTCGGTCAGCTCGTACGGGCTCTGGATGCCCAGTTCCGGCTTGGTGGCCTTGAGGTACAGCGCCGCATCGGCGATGTAGATCGGGCCGTCATAGGCCTGCACGCGGCCTTTGTTCGGCTTGCCGTCCGGCAGGTTCTGCGCATCGAACACTACGTTCCAGCTGGTGGGCGCGGTCTTGAACACGTTGGTGTTGTACATCAACACGTTCGGGCCCCACTGGTACGGCGTGCCGTACGTTTGCTGGCCGACCACGTACCACGGCGCATCTTTCAGGCGCGGGTCGATGTTCTTCCAGTTGGGAATCAGCGAGGTGTTGATCGGCTGTACGCGCTTGCCGACGATCAACCGCAGCGAGGCATCGCCCGACGCGGTGACCAGGTCGTAGCCGCCCTTGGCCATCAAGCTCACCATCTCGTCGGAGGTGGCGGCGGTCTTGACGTTGACCTTGCAGCCGGTCTCTTTCTCGAAACCGGTGACCCAGTCGTAGTTCTTGTCGCTTTCGCCACGTTCGATATAGCCGGGCCAGGCGACGATATCCAACTGGCCTTCACCGGCACCCACCGCCTTCAGCGGTTCGGCGGCCTGGATGCTGACACTGGCCAGCAGCGCGGTGGTCAGGGCACTGAGCAGTGCGGTCTTGTGCGCAGACATGGGGGTTCCCTCTTCTTTAATTATGGTCGGGGCAGTTTTTGCAGCAGGTGGTGCGTGAGCGTAGTTGTTGTTTTAAAGATGCTGGCCGTGGCGCGCCATGATGTGCCGCACCACGCTGTAGTCCTGTAGCGAATCGCTGGACAGATCTTTGCCATACCCCGAGCGCTTCAAGCCGCCGTGGGGCATTTCGCTGACCAGCATGAAATGACTGTTGATCCAGGTGCAGCCGTATTGCAGGCGCGACGCCACTTGCATCGCCTTGTCCAGGTTCTGGGTCCACACGGAGGAGGCCAGGCCGTATTCCGAGTCGTTGGCCCAGTCCACCGCCTGTTCCAGCTCGTCGAAGCGGGTCACGGTGACCACCGGGCCGAACACTTCGCGCTGCACGATTTCATCATTCTGTTTACAACCGGCCAGCAAAGTTGGCTGGTAGAAGAAGCCAGCACCGGAATGCACGGCGGCGCCGGTGATGCGTTCGATATGCGGCTGGCCGAGGGCGCGTTCGACAAAACTGGCGACGCGGTCGCGCTGGCGGGTGCTGATCAGCGGGCCGAGTTCGTTGTCGGCATCGCGCTTGCCGGCAAACCGCAGGCTGCTGACGGCGGCGCCGAGCTCGGCCACCAATTTGTCGTGGATGCCGGCCTGGGCGTAGATGCGGCACGCGGCGGTGCAGTCCTGGCCGGCGTTGTAGTAACCGTAGGCGCGCACGCCTTCGACCACGGCTTGCAGATCGGCGTCGTTGCACACGATCACCGGGGCCTTGCCGCCCAGCTCCAGGTGCGTGCGCTTGAGTGTCTTGGAGGCGGCCTGGAGGATCTTCTGCCCGGTGACGATATCGCCGGTCAACGAGACCATGCGCACCTTCGGGTGGCTGACCAAATGGCTGCCGACCCCTTCGCCGCCGCCACACAGGATGTTGATCACCCCGCGCGGCAACAACTGGCTCAGTACGGGCGCCAGGGCCAGGATCGACAGCGGGGTATGTTCCGACGGCTTGAACACCAGGGTATTACCGGCCGCCAGGGCCGGGGCGATTTTCCAGGCGGCCATCATCAGCGGGTAATTCCACGGCGCAATGGAGGCCACCACGCCAATCGGATCGCGACGCACCATGCTGGTGTAGCCCGGCAGGTATTCACCGCTCAGTTGCCCGGTCTGGCAGCGCACGGCGCCGGCGAAGAAACGGAACACATCGACGGTCGCGCTCAAATCGTCCTGACGTGCCAGGTGCAGCGGCTTGCCGCAATTCAGCGATTCCAGGCGGGCGAGGTAGTCGGCTTGTTTTTCGATTGTCTCGGCGATGCCCAGGAGGATGTTCGAACGCTGCTGGGGCGTGGTCCGCGACCAACCGGCAAAGGCCCGGTGGGCGGCGAGGATTGCGGCTTCGACCTGCTCGGTACTGGCTTCGGCGATATGGGTGAGGATTTCACCGGTGGCCGGGTTGATGATCGGCTCGACAAACCCCTGGCCCGGGACCAGTTCGCCGTCGATCAGCAACGCAGTGAGCAGCGGTGTGGGCGCGCCAGACATTTTTCGCGATCTCTTTTCTTGTGTGGTCATGGCTGTTCTCGTGCGAGGCGCCTGACCTTCTCTTATGGGATGAGCAGAGACTAGAGGTCAGGCGCGAGGTCAACAAATACTAAATACTGAAAGCAGCATTCGATTAAATAGATGGCTTGCGTGGGTGGGGCTGTTCGCGGGCCACCGTCAGGAATGGGTCCACCAGCGCCGGGCGCGCCGTGCCCCGGCGCCAGGCCAGGCCCACGTCGAGGGTCTGGCTGAGGTCGGCAATCGGCCGGGCCTCGATGATGTCGCCTTCCAGGGACCAGGGGCGGTAGGTCATGTCCGGCTGGATCGACACGCCCAGGCCGGCGGCGACCAGGCTTCGCACGGCTTCCGTCGAGGCGGTGCGCAAGGTGACGCGAGGTTGCAGCCCGGCGCCGGTCCACATGCGTTGGGCGTTGTGGCCCATTTCGTCGACGTTCAGCTGAATCAGCGGCTCGCGCGCCACATCCGCCAGGTTGATGCTGTCGTGTTCCAGCAGCGGGTGCTGGGCGGGCAGCCATAAACGGTGGGGCGAGTGGGTGAGCACTTCGGTTTGCAGGGCGTGGCGGTCTTCGAGGTTGGAGAGGATCAGCACGCCGACGTCGATTTCACCGCTGACCAGCAGGTGTTCGATGTAGGGGCGTTCGTCCTCCATCACGCGGATTTCGACATTGGGGTAGGCGCGCTGGAAGCGGGTAAGCAAGTCCGCCAGGTAGTAGCCGGCGACCAGGCTGGTCACGCCGATGATCAACTGCCCGGCCACCTGGTCGGTGCTCTGTTGCAGGCTGCGCTTGGCGTTGTCGACGGTGGCGAGGATGAGGTGCGCCTGGCGCAGGAACTGGTGGCCCTGGTGGGTCAGGGTCATGCCCTTGGCGTGGCGGTTGAACAGGTTGACGCCGATTTCCTGTTCCAGTTGCTGGATCGCCAGGGTCAGGGTGGACTGGGAGATGAAGGCGGTCTGGGCAGCGGCGGAGATCGAGCCGGTCTCGGCCACGGCGATGAAGTGACGGATCTGACGCAAGGTCATCATGCTGGAATTACCAGTGGGGTGTTTTTATAGATTTGTTCGAGTGTATATCGTTTTAATTGAGGGGTAAGCGCGTTACATCTGGAAGCACTCTAGATCGGGGGTTTTTGGCACTTAGTTTTACGCTGGGGGCCTATTGGTCCTGTGAACTTGAGTTTCTGGAGGTTGTGAATGAATACCCGTGGATTGCTCGATCAACTGCTCAAATCCGGCCAGGACATGTTGCAGAACAAGGCTGGCGGGCAGCGCAAGTCAGATGACAACGGTGCCCTTGGCGGACTGCTGGGTGGCGGCGGGTTGGGTAGCTTGCTTGGCGGTGCCGGTGGTGGGGCCCTCGCGGCCGGCGCCATGGGTCTGTTGCTGGGCAACAAGAAAGCCCGCAAGTTTGGCGGCAAGGCGCTGACCTATGGCGGGTTGGCTGCTTTGGGGGTGATTGCCTACAAGGCCTACGGTAATTGGCAGGCGCAGCAGGCCAGTGCGCCTCAAGGGGAGCCGCAGACCATTGATCGGTTGCCACCGGCCCAGGTCGAGCAGCACAGCCAGGGGATTTTGAAGGCGCTGGTGGCTGCGGCCAAGGCTGACGGGCATGTGGATGAGCGTGAGCGGGCGTTGATCGAAGGGGAGTTTGTGAAGCTGGATAACGATCGTGAGTTGCAGCAGTGGTTGCATGCCGAGCTGAACAAGCCGCTGGATCCGGCAGATGTGGCTCGGGCTGCCAGTACTCCGGAGTTGGCTGCCGAGATGTATATCGCCAGTGTGATGTTGGTGGATGAGGAGAACTTCATGGAGAAGGCTTACCTCGATGAGTTGGCGCGGCAGCTTAAGTTGGAGCCGGGGTTGAAGGCTGAATTGGAGAAGCAGGTGCGGCAGGCGGTGATGGTTTGATTGTGTACATATCCGTTTCTGCGGTAACGGCTACTTATGGTTTCGCTCTTACAGCGAGTCACTTTGCAAAAGCGGCAAAGTAACCAAAACGCTCTGCCCCGCCTGTCGGCACCTCGCCTAGGCTCGGTGTTCCCTCACTCCGGCATTGCTCCGCGGGCCGCCGCGACGGGCCATCCATGGCCC
>NZ_JBYSWF010000048.1:0-58603 GCF_058780865.1 Pseudomonas sp. GP01-A4 | reverse complement strand
ATGAGTGTCCGGATCAGCGTGGAATCACTGTCCGGATGCGCGTGGAATGGGTGTCCGAGTCAGCGTGGAATCCGCAGGCAAAGAGTTGTCGTTGACAGCAACCCAGGTAGCCAGAACCTTTAAGGCTACGCCACAACGTGGTGGTTCTCCCAAAGTGCGATTAGCGTCCGGCGGCTCGCACGGTCACAGCGATGTGATGGATGCCTACTTTTACCAGTGTGCCCACTGCGGCAACTCATCCCCTTTCATAGCTGCCCTGCAGCAACCTATCCGCTTGGCCATTTCCTTGCGCCAACCTGCGCCCGTCTCTTTCTTCTGGAAAGAGACGGGCGCTCCTACCGCTGCTGCAGCCCAACTCGTACAAGGCATTGCGGCATTCCCCCTCGTGACAATCGGCGTGACAAACACCGAAAAGTCACCAGCAACAGCGATGCAGATGATGGTGCCGCAGCCCACGGGATGGACTGCACCTGACTGACAGTCAGGTATGCCCTGGTCATCGCCTCACTGCCTTCACCTGACTCAGGATCTCGCGGCATTGGTCTCGTCAGCCAGCGCAGCCTCCACCCGCCCACTTCCTTGGAAGTGTTCAGGAGGCCAGATCATGAGATGCCCAGGCTCCCGGTCGTAAAGAGCCGCCAGTCCCGCGTTAGTGGACAACCCTCACAGGTCGCAGGGGCCTTGATCCCTGATAACACTCAACATTCTTGGCGGGATGACGTGGGGCGGGATCGGGAGGTACAAGTAGGAGGTAGTCGATATGGCATTGATGGGAAAACGGGATGGCCGTAACTTTGGGTACGGCAGGCAGTTGAGTTATGCGGGGCCGCAGGCGCTGAAAGACATGTTCGGCGGCGGCCACTACGGCACGGTCAAGGCGCACTGTGATCGGTGGTTGGCATTCGTGAAGTGGTGTCGGTCTGAAGCGGGTCCCGGGGTCAATGATGCGCGGCAGATTGATCGCGAGGTATTGTCGGACTATGCCGCATACCTTCGCGGCCTGGTGGAGCACGGCGACATAGCTATCAGCACTGCACAAAACCGGCTATCCAGCGTTAACAGGACCATGGCAGCGCTTCGTGGTGATCAGTATGTGAAATTGCCAAGTCCGAGCAAGACATTAGGTATGCAGCGCACTGGAATTCGTCACTCGGTGCCGCAGGGCCAAGACCGCGAACAGGTTAAGCAGATTGTCGATGCGCTTTGCAGACATCATCAGCTACGGTCAGCAGCGATCATTCTATTGGCACGATCCACCGGCATGCGCTTGCGTGAGGCCATCTTGGCTGACCTGCCACGACTAAGTCGTCAAGCTAAAGACTTAGACAAGATCAACATTCAGGACGGCACCAAAGGCGGCCGCGCCGGTGCATCAGCACCCCGTTGGATTACGATGGACGAGCGCATTCGAGGCGCGCTTGAGTTTGCACAGCAGGTATCGCCTGCAGGTAGTCGCAACCTGATTGCGCCAAGCGAAAGTTATTTGAATGTTCTGCAGGAAGTCGTCCGCCCTGCACGGGACATTCTTCATGCATCCAACCTCAAAGGCTTTCATGAGCTCCGGGCGGCGTACGCATGCGAACGCTATGAGCAGATCACCCAGCATCGCGCACCTATCAACGGAGGTAAATGTAGCCACGTAGATCGGTGCCTTGATCGTGAGGCACGGAGGCAAATCAGCTATGAGCTCGGGCACGGTCGGATCGATGTGGTCGGCGCCTACATTGGGAGGCACACATGAGTAAGTCATTCGATATGGAATTGTTCTTGGCTGGCGTGCTGACCGGATCGCATGCGACCCGGCAACGTCATTTACGTCAGGCGAAGCTAATCCAAACGGAAATTGCAAAGCGTTGGCAGCGAGAGACACCTTGGGCTTGGCAGAGAAAGCATGTGGCTTGGTTTCTCGAACATCGCATGAGCCAGCGCAGTGAGGCGGCGCGGTATTACTACCTGCTGACGATCCGGCTGCTCGCTCGACGCCTAGAAACATCATGGATTTTCAATCTCTGAGTCGGACCTGGTCTTGATAGTCACGGCCGACAGCAATCGGCCATAAGCGGCTATCGTGCGCACACCAAGACGTGTGGGGCTACACCATCTCGATGCAGCTCATCTTGGGATATACCATGCATGTCTTATGCATCATAAGACCAGTGCGTCCAGTAGTGCCCGGGCTTGATCAGAGCGGCGAAGGTGCTCTCGCATGACACCGCCGCCGCTTGGGCAGCCTCTCGCCGCTTGGCGATGATGATCCCGGCTATCTCATTGAACGTTGAATCCAGGCCGTGCTCCCACACCCACGCTCTGAACTCCGAATAGATTTGGCGATGGTAGCTGTCGAAGCTACCCCAATGCTGACCAATGTCGAACGGGTACTGATCGCTGTCTTGCTGGCGGAGAACAAAATCCTGGAGCCGGCGTGCGGTTCAGTAGGAGTCGTCCAGAAGGATGTGTCGGTGCTGATCGTAAGGTGACTGTGGCTTCTCTGGCTTCTCGCGGGTGGAGTGCCTTGCCAGCCTAGACTACGGAAGCATGCCGCCCCGGTGTCATTAGGGGGAAGGACATAGCCCTCCCCTAATGAAACCATCACTCCGCCTTGGGAGCGGGAGCGTCCGGGTAAAACGCTTCAAACGTATCGCGAGGAAACAGTGATCGGATCTTCAGCAGGGCATTCGCAAGATACAGGGTCTTCTCAGCCGCAGAGTAGTCACTGCTGTATCGGCCAGAGAAGAAATTGACGACCCAGCCGTCTTTGGTACGACGTATCTCTCCTGCAATTCGTGCAGCCTGCATCCCCGTCATGCTCGGGTGCCCTAGCTCAGCCGGCTTAGGAATGTCTTCGGCGAGGAATAGCACACCATCCTTACCAATCGCCCAAATAAGCTTTCGCGTGAAGCTTGGGTCTTCAGCCACCTCTTTGTACGCCTCATGAATTTCACTGAGGGGTATTTGTTGAGGATCCCAGAATCGCTTCGCGGTCGGATTGGTACCCTTGCCGTCCCGTGAAACTTCGTTATCTTTGATATGGTTGGGCGCTCTCAACGTTCCATACATGCTGTTGAGGTGGCTTTCGTAGTCATCCCGGCGACGCTTGAGCGCTCGAGTGAAGGCAGAGAAAAAGTGTTGATCGTCGAGCCCCCCAACCTTTAGCTCCAGGCCCTTGAATCCTCCAAGCATGGCATCAGCGTAGATCGGATCGTGTATATAAATGCCCGAAACGGCGTTGCCCAATGGAATATCCGTAGCGTCGAGCAATATACGAAACGCAGGCTCGTCATCCCAGAAAAAGTCGATCTGCCATTGCAGGCGGGCAAGGTGGCCGTTCAAGAAAGCGAGCTTGTCTTCTCTCCAGCGAACGATCAAGGACTCATCTAACTCCCATTCGCCCAAGCGGTCGCCCGGCTTGCGATGAGTCACATGTGTTCGCACATCATCACGGGCTTCGGCAATCGAGGCCAGTTTTATGTGGAAGCTAACCTTCGGCACCTTGACCTTAATCAGAGGGCATACCTCTGATACCAGGAAGCCGTCGATCTGCTCGGCGATCCGAATTGCCGTGCCATGGGCATAGATGAAAGGCAACCGGGTCTTTCTATCGGCTGGAACGATGGAGATGTCAGGCACGATCACTTCGTGCGGCTCGACCCATGTCGAGGCATCAGGCTCTCGAATCGACATCGCCAAGCCCCAGCGCGTCTCCATCCCCGCAGGCGTGTTCTTTTTGAGGATGTCTTTAAGCATGACCATTTGAGCACGAGCGTATGGCCCAAGGCGGTCGTCATGGACATAGACCCATTTATTGCCATCTCGGAAATCGTAACCGAGGGCGGTGATGGCGTGCCCAGCTTTGACAAACTCTCCGGATTCGTCAGGTGTCAGGCCAAACACAGTACCAGTCAAAATTACAGGCAAGTCGCTGTCGATGTGCGCGGCCAAGTATTCCTGGAAGAATTCCTGGCTGGATTTCTCCAGGTTGCTGTTGTGGTAACGCAAACCTTCGACATCCAACGTTCGCTGAATCTGCTTATTGCTAAGCTCTTTGTTTGGGAAACCGTTGCTTGATCCGTCCACAAAATTCAAAGCCGCGGTGGTGATCTCACTGCAGGACTTGATGTCTTTAACCCCTCGGCCTGGCAGGCCATGAAGGGCCGTCCAGATCGCGGTGGTAGCGCAAGCAGCAACAACCTTGTCCTGTTCTTGGAAGGCGATTGAGTCGACGGTGAGCTTCAGGCCGAAGAGGTTCACCTCGTAGCGCCTGTCGATTTTCTTCTTGCCCGGCCCTCTGTCACCACTTACCCGCAGGCAGGTTTTACCCACGAACGTTCGGGTCAGTGGCTTGATCACCATGAAACCGAGGTAATGTTCCTGCAGCGACTCCAGAGTCAGCTTCAGTTCTGGCTTGTCTGCAAAAACCACATCCGAGTCCCCCACCAGCAGCGCGTCGAGCTGCTTGTGCGTGAGGTCGCAGTTGAAGAAATGCAACCGAGCGCACTTATAGCCATCGTTGCCGAAACGCCCCAGGTAGAAACGCGAGTAATCTTCTAGGAAATCTCGGTCGATGTACTGATGCTCGAGCAGAATGCTACCGACAGTCTTCTTATCTTCCGATAGCTCCGGCATGAACGACTTGAGGTAGTTGTAGATGTACTTGATCTGGCGCTTTTCGAAGATGTCAGCGTGGTCGTAGGCAAACGGCTCATGGATCAACGCTGCCAGCGTCGCTTCCTCGAAGCTGGTAATGAGGTATGGGGTCATTGTGATCGCGCAAAAAAAAGCAGCCCATCAGGCTGCTTTTATATGAAGAGATTTTTCAGAGGCTGCAGGTCTTGGCCAGCAGAGCCGGAGTCACTTCTTGAGCCGTGAAATGAGAAGCCAGACGCTTATTGGTGTTAACCATACGCTCACGCGCAGCCCGTAGGCTCTCTGCATGCGTGCCATTGCGAGTGCGGGCTTCTTCAATCAGACGCTCAAGAGTCATCGCTCTATCCTCTAAAATACAGGTTCCACTTACAACAAGTAGTACCCAATGCGCGACCACAGACTTCGAAAAATCGAAGCTAGCGTGGTACTCGAGACGCTCACCAAGGAGGCGCGGATTATCAATCCTCGCCATCTCTCACTACAAGCGACCATCTCACCAGCCGACAAGCGGCAATGAGACTGTAGTTCAGACCGAGCGAAAGCTCCAAGGTTCATGAAAAACAGCTCCAGAGCTGGCAACGAGCAGTACCCACGAGGGTGATCCGCTCACGCAGATCTTGGTTGGCCCGCCTTACCCTACGGCACATAAATGCCGAAACCTCCACACACGGAAGTGCCCTAACGAGGGCAGGAGGCATTGGATGGATCCAGTATGGCATATGGCCGTCGTACACTTAAAGTGTAATTTTCGACAAATTTGAGCACCCTAACGGTGCAAAAAGACGGGAGACTCAGTCGAGGGGAGGTCGCTTCAATCGCAGAATTAGGGCCCTTCCTAGCACGGGCCCTTCCTCTTTCTCTACATACAGTGGAACGTGAGAGGCCAAGCTGGCCACTACAACCCCAGCCATTTCCTCAATTTTTCGAACAGTGAGAGCTCTGACTGTAATGTCGGCACAGGTTGATGAGTCTCGCCGCTTGGCTTGGCAACCTGAAGGCGCGCCTTCGCTTCCGCGTCTCGCTTACGCCCGGCGTTGATCGCTTCCTGAGACATGTCCCCAGCCCACTCGATACGACCCGAGCGTACCCAATAGTGCGAGCGGCAAGGAAACGTCCAGTTGCCCACAGAGGGCTTGAGAGAAACGTCTTCCCCATCGAATGACATTTGCCAATCGGTTGGGGAAAAAGGTGTGATCACCTTGGTTCCGCAACCACAGGCGCACAGGTGAGCGGCGGTGGCGAACTCCATGGCGAGATAGATCTCTCCTGGCTCCAGCTTGCCTGGGAAGCTTTCGACAAACTGCGGTGCCAAATGCTTTACCTTCATGACTCGTCCTCGCTGTTGCCCATCTCGTTGAGGTTGGTCGAGTAAGTGACGTGGCCCGCTTTACATTGATCGACGTAGAAGCCACAAAGCCGCTTCCACATGCCCACTGCGAGAACCGCGTTGAGTGCATTCAGATCAGCGATTTGAATGTTCGAGCGGTAAGCATCCTCTGCCTCATTGTCGGTCAACGGCATCGTACGGGCGGCGTGGTCATGGTGATTCAGTGTCAGAGCCGTCACCCGGCAGGTGCCCCAGACTTGCTGAGTATCATTGACCAGATGTACTCCCATGCCCACATCAAGCAGTGACGTACGAGTTCCATTGAGTTCCCGGACGACCAGAGCTCGCGCTGGGGTGTTGTCTACACAAAGAAACACGTAATCAAATTGTCGGAGTTCACCCACGTTCTCTGCGGTGATCATCGACGGGTGCTGAGTGATTCCACGATGCATCTGGCTGTAGACCTCTTGGAGGTACTCCACCTTTTTCAGTCCTCGCTCCAATGTGGCAAACGGTACAGCACCTGGATAGCGGAATGCGTTGTGCTGCTGGAGCAGATCGCCATCGTAGAGGTGAATCTCTGCCACTGGCGTTTTCGCGATTTGATCCAGGATGTAAGCACCGGTGCCGCCCAACCCTACAATCGCAATTTTCAGCCCCTTGAAATTCTGTGTGGGCATCGCGATACCTGCGCGTGGTGACGCCGTGTCCGTGTAGGCGAACACAGTGTCTTCCGTCTCCGACCGAATGGGAGCGAAGGTTTTAGCAGTTACGCTAGGGTCTATTGCCTGGGCTTGGCCGGTCAACATTGATACGTAGATCGAGACTTTCTGGTAGTAATCGGCGTAGTCGCTACCCCGAAGCTTGGCCGAGAAATAGTGGTTCACCACCAAGTCCGGCAGCAGCGTAGCCGCGTTGCTGTTGTTGATGATTTCATCAAGGGGACGCCCTTGCGAATTGCAAGGGCAGTCACCAATGAAATGTGCTGTATGGTCGCTCGGTTTTCCCGCAACATCAGCCACCAAGTTGAGCGCCATAACCAACACGCCTTTGCACACCTGACGCTCAGCGTTCACGTAGGGGACGTCCCGAACCAGGAGATAACCTTCCTTGGTGTCTAGGTTGTACCCTTCGTTGCGCAGGCTCAGGAGATGAGGACTACGACTTATCAGTTGGTGTGACATTGAAGTGCATCCCCTTCTTGATACGGACGTGTTGGCCATCAACCAGGTTGGTGAGCGAGTTGCCTTCGTGGCCTTTGGCGTAGGTCACGGTGAAGTGGGCATTGGGGGCCGGCTGCGCATCCGGGTAGGCCAAGTGCACTACCTCCCAGTACGACAGAGTGTGGGAGTGAACAAACACTGGCTGCGTATTGACGAAGACCTTGATGTTGATTTCAACCGCAGCAAAGTGCTCCACACCCGGACGGGCCAGGTCGAACAGGTCACGATCTTCGATCAGCTCATCGTCATCGCCCGGCACCACCAGGAAAATGTCGTACTTCTGCGCGTCAACGCCGGCGAGTTGCTTGAGAGTGCGCCCGGAGATCCGCTGAGCCCCCCAGTCCTGAGCTTGGCCATTGATGAAGAAGCGGTAGGAGCGGTCGCTTTTGAAAGCTAAAAATTTCTCAATACCAGCCAGACGCAGATCTGTCGTGTCTCCCGGGCTGAGCAGATCTAGATGGCCGTTGGTGAGAAGTTGATACAGCAGGTATTCGTCGACCGGACGGAAGCCGGCCTCCTCCAGCACCTGCCGCCCGGTTGGAACGGGGTCAGTAATTACGAGAGGCCGGTACTCCAGATTTTCGTTCCCAATCTGGATTTTGTAGGGGCCATGGTCACGTACCTGGCGACCTGCGGCGAGGGCGGCGGCAACGTCTTCAATCTCTAAGTCGTTCAACTGTGTCATGGATAAATCCTCGCATTTGAACCAGATGAGCCGTTGCCTAGCCAGACAACACTATGGCTCTAAAAAAACGACCCCGATGGTCGTTGCCTAGCCAGACAACAGTAGACTTCAAAAAAAACCCGCTTATCATGGATCATGAATCGCGAGCTGTTGCCTAGCTAGACAACAGCCTACTCCCGCCCCAATGGGCATTGCAATAGGTTGGAGAAAATAATGGATTTGGCCGGGTTCATCGCGAGCATGCGTGAACGAAAAGAGCTGAGTTTCCGTGACTTGGAGAAGCGCGCAGGTGATCTTGATCACGCCTACATCTGGAGGCTGGAGAAGGGAGATCGAGCGGCTCCGTCAGAGGATGTCGTCGTCCGCCTGAGCCATGCACTCGAGCTCGACAACCGAGAGAGTGACGTGTTTCGGTTACTGGCCAAGTCCGTGACGGTAGAGAACGCGCTGTATCTCCTAATGCTCGAGCGCAAGGACATCCCTTGGGAAGACTTCGAGGATGTGGCCACCATGAGCTTCCGGGGCGAACGCCCAGATACCAAAGAAGCCTGGATAAAGCGGATCGAGCTCATTCAACAGATGTAGGAACGGAGATTTTCATGGACGAAACCACTGCGGTTTTATTGGCCCGCAAGCTGCTGAAAGACGCCAACGTCACAACGGCGCCAATTGATGTTGAGGCATTGGCGCAGTCATTGGGCTTCCAAATCTCCCGGAAAGAGCTCGATGAGGGAGAGGCAGGCTTCACGCTCATACGGCGCGAGAAGAAGTACATTTGCGTAAACCAGCAGGACAGCGTAGTGAGGCAACGCTTCACAATTCTCCATGAGATTGCACACCATGTGCTCGATCAACCGTCCAAACATGAGAAGGTGCCTTCTGACGAACTAGAGCGCTTCACCGGGCGCCCTCCCGAGGAAATTCTGTGCGACATCTTTGCTGCAGAATGCTTGGTGCCATGGCAATTGATCCAACCGCTCGCGGAACAGAAGGACTTTACGCTGGAGCATCTGACCGAACTGGCTGAGCAGTTCCAGGCTTCCCGCTCCTGCATTGCCTCCAGGTTTGCCCAAGCTTCCAATGATCACTTGGCATTCGTGGTGACCGAAGACGGCATCATCAAATACTCCATCGTTTCTAAGGCACTCAAGGCATCAAGAGTATGGATCAGCAAAAACGTCGTCCTTCCTAAAAACTCCGCTGCCGCCAAGGCATTGAAGTCGGGTGTCAGCGGGCTTCATGAAGCAGATACGGAAGGTCTGGATTGGAGTAATAGTGATGACGCTAGGCGGTTCGCCTGCTATGAGCAAGCAACTTATTACGCACCGACCAAACAGACCCAGTCCATCATCATTTTCGATGAGCTTGAACAGCGCCCGGCTTCAGCAGGCTATCGTGCCGCCGATGACAACGGTGGTTTGCTGGAGGAGCTCGATGGCTATCCTGGGTGGTCGAAGCCCCGCTACTAACCGCTCCCCCGGCATCTAACAGAGGGTGAGCAGCTAGCGCTCACAAGCTCAAAACTGATATCGCAAGTATGCTTGTACAACGCGATCTGGCCTGAGCCCGGTGTTCGATAGGGAACGGTGGTTCCCAGCTCATCTGGCGAGTTCTTCAGGCGTCGCGAAATGAACTGGATCATCGAGTCCGGGAAATACACCAACGCCTCGTTGAAGCCGACCCGTTGCTCGATCAATCTCACCGAGTAATCGCTCCTAGTTTGGCTTTTTTTGCGTCGATGAAAGAACGGGCACGTCAAAGGATATTTTTAGAGGTAGTTGGTTGTATATCATCAATAAAAGTATTTATAAATCATATGGCTAATAAGATTTTCGACTCCTGGTGCCGCACCATACAAAACGAAGCCCTCGCAGAAATGCGGGGGCTTTGTTGTTTCTGGGGTGTTCATATTCTGTCTACGCCTGGCGCCCCAACTGAACAAGCCGGTGAGCCTCCAGAAAGATCAATTCCTGTAGCGAAGTCCCGCCTTCAGCGTTTTATGCAGAATTATGGGTAGCCAATAATTATGGCGTATCCATAAAAAGAGCTAATTCATGAGCACATGCCGCTGCGGCCCCGAATTTTCGTACACCCATATCAGCTTGCCTCCCCATCCTCCACCCCGCTAACCTCCCCCAGTCGCTGCAAAATCAGCGGCCGGATGTGGAAGTCCGTACTATGGCTAAAGGCGCTCAAACGCCCATGAACACCTGCCGGCGTTTTTTTTCGCCTGTATTCTTGTGTTATGGCGGCTGTGTGCGGGGCACTTCGGTGCGCCGGGTTCCTTTAGCCCCGGTCTTCCACACCTGCGCACAGCTGCCACCCTCATGTGGAAGTGAGATTGGCAGTTCCTGAATCGCTAAAGGAGCTTCGCCATGTTCAAGGTCACACCCAACCCGCCTCAAGCCCCAATCGACGCCAAGCTTCATACCGCCGCACAGCGGGCGATTGATCATTACTTGCACCCATCAGACGATGCAGAACCTGCGGCGCGTCCAGGCAGTAATCTGTTCTCCGTTTCGCCCGATGTGGATACCGAAACGCTGCTGGCCAATGCCGCAGAAACCCTCTCATCAGCCAACGAGATGGTCTCGAATCTGGCATTTGAGTTGGAAGGATCACAAAGGGCAGTGGCATTGGGGATTCAGCAACTGATTGAGTTGAGTTCAATGCTGGTAGATCGAGCGTTGGAACAAGTCGCGCCTGCAACCCGTTAATTTCGACAGGCCAACAAAAAACGCCCCGAACGATCACTGTCCGGGGCGTTTTTTATTCAGCCGTATCGCTTAGTGCCCAGCACTCTGCCCACCGTCCACATGCAGAATTTCCCCGGTCACAAACCCAGCCGATTCCAGGTACACAATCGCCTGCGCAATATCCCGCGCTTCACCCATGTGCCCCACCGGATGCAGGCTGCCCAACGCCGCATGCGTCTCTTCCCCATGCATCGGCGTCTTGATAATCCCTGGGCTCACCGCGTTCACGCGAATGCCGCGCTTGGCGTATTCAATCGCCAGCGATTTGGTGGCCGAGTTCAGCCCGCCTTTGGTCAGCGATGCCAGCACCGACGGCACGCCATCAATCGCGTGGTCCACCAGACTGGTGGTGATGTTGACGATGTGCCCGGCGCCCTGTTTCAGCATCTCGGTAATCGCCAGTTGGGTGATGTAGAAGAACCCGTTCAGGTTCACCGCCAACACGTTTACGTAGTCTTCGTGGGTGTAGCTGGTGAACGGTTTGGCGACGAAGATCCCGGCGTTGTTGATCAGGCTGTCGATGCGGCCAAAACGCGCTACGCCTTCGCGGATGACGCGCTCGGCGGTGGCCGGGTCGGCGATGTCGCCGGCCACGGTGAGGATGTCCGGATCCGTCGACGGTTTGATCGACCGGGAGGTGGCAACCACGCGGTAATCCAGCTCGCGGTAAGCCTTCACTGCTGCAGCGCCCAGGCCTTGGGATGCGCCGGTGATCACAACGACTTTTTTCGAATTGCTCATGATGAAACCTCTATATGGAAAATGGGATGGTTCAAGCAGCCGCGGCGGACATTTCCCGCAGCATCTGTTCGTAGTAACTGACGGATTGCGACCCGGAGACCAGTTGGCGGCCATTGAGGACCATGGCCGGTACGGAGTTGATGCCGTGCTCGCGGTAGAACGCTTCCAGCGCGCGCACTTCATTGGCGTAGGCGGTAGAGCCCAGCACCCGTCGTGCGCCTTCAATATCCAGCCCGGCCTCGGCGGCCAGACCCGCCAGGGTTTCGTGATCACTGACGTTCTGGCCATCGCTGAAATACCCGCGCAACAGCGCCTTTTTCAGCTCGAGCTGGCGCCCTTGCTGCAAAGCCCAAAACAGCAACCGATGGGCGTCGAAGGTGTTGTAGAAGTGGCTGCGCTTTTCCAGGTCGAAGGTGAAGCCGATGGCCGCGCCTCGCTCCATCAACATCCTTTTGCCGCTGGCAACTTCCTCGGCGCTGCGCCCGTATTTGCGCATCATGTGGGCAACGGCATTTTCGCCTTCGGCCGGCATGTCGGGGTTGAGCTCGAAGGGTTTGAAGGTCAGTTCAACCTTCACTTCGCCCGCCAGGTTGTCGATGGCTTGCTCTAGGGCGGTGGCGCCGAGGGCGCACCATGGGCACACCACGTCGGAAATGAAGTCGATGGTGACAGGCGTGCTCATGACGGATTTTCCGCGAGCTGTTTGCGGTACTGGGTGGTGGTGATGCCGGCGTAGCCCCAGTTATCGGTGTCGACTTCTTCAATGACGATGTGGGTCAGGTCGGGGCGTTTGTTGAGGACGCGTTCGAGGGTTTCGGTGATCTCGGCAATGACCTGGGCTTTCTGCTCCGAGGTAACGCCGTCGCGGGTGATACGTACGCTGACAAATGGCATGACAAGGCTCCAGTGACTTGCCCATCGACATGGTGGGCAGGCAGTGAGGCCAATTTAAGAGGTTGCTTGAGGTGGATAAAGGTGGGTCGGAGTACTTCATTAGTGATGCTATGTAATCAATAGAGACGTCCGGCGCTGCGTTTTTTTACTGCTCCCTGGAATAACCGCCCTCCCCGCGCGTCTTGCCTACATGCTTAAGGCAGGCTGCAAACGCCTTGAGTGCTGGCCGATAACCCCTCACTTACGGACGTGCCCCACATGCTTAAATCCACATTCAAAACCCTGTTGCTGCCTACACTGATGGCCGCCGCGATGCTCAGCGGCCAGGCCTATGCCGCCATCCCGGCGCTGTCGGACACCACCGTGGTGCTGGTGCACGGCGCCTTTGCCGATGGCTCCAGCTGGAACAAGGTGATTCCGTTGTTGCAGGCCAAAGGCTTGAAGGTGGTGGCGGTGCAAAACCCGCTGACGTCCCTGGCCGATGATGTGGCCGCCGCCCAGCGGGTGATTGATGCCCAGAGTGGGCGGGTGGTTCTGGTGGGCCATTCGTGGGCCGGCAGTGTGATCACACAGGGCGGCACCAGCGACAAGGTCAAGGCACTGGTTTATGTGGCCGCGTTCGCGCCGTCCGAGGGCCAGAGCTCTGCCGAGTCCGAGAAAGGCTACCCAACCCCGCCGGGTATCGAGACCATCAGTGCCGACGCTTCCGGCTACTTGTATTTGCCCGCCGCGTCCGTGGCGAAAAACTTCGCCCAGGACTTGCCTGCCGACCAGGCCAACCTGATTGCCGTGACCCAGGGGCCGATTCTGGGCAAGGCGTTCGACGATAAAATCACGGTCGCCGCCTGGAAAACCAAACCCAACTATTACATCGTCGCCGCCAAGGACCGCATGATCGACCCGGGCCTGGAGCAGGCCTACGCGAAGAAAATCAATGCCACCACCACCGTGGTGCAAACCAGCCATGTGCCGATGCTGTCGCAGCCGCAAAAGGTCGCAGATGTGATCATCGCAGCCGCCAGCAAGCGCTGATCGCAGGCATAAAAAAACCCCGAACCAGTCGGGGTTTTTTATCGCCTTGAATCAGGCGCGACGCCGAATCAATTAGAAAACGTTGATTGGGTAGTCGGCGAACAGGCGGATCTCGTTACCACCCACGTTGTAGTTGCTGGCGTTGTTGGAAACGCGCAACCACGACGCACGGGCACGCAGGCTCAGGTCTTTCGCCGGGCCGCTCTGTACTACGTATTTGAACTGGTTGAAGATTTCACGCTCGGTGCCACTGCCGCGGTTGGAACCGTCGTCAATGTTGGTGCCGCGCACGTAGGCGATGTTGTAGGTCAGGCCAGGCACGCCGAAGGCGCTGAAGTCCAGGCCGTAGCCTGCTTGCCAGGAGCGCTCGTCCTTGCCGTTGAAGTCAGACCAGTAGGAGTTGGCCAGCAGGATGGTGTTGCCACCGTCGCCGATGCCGCCTGCGTTGCGGTAGCCGCCGTACAGGTAACCGGTGTCACCGGTGCTGCGCTGGTGAGCCACGGTGAAGCTGTGCGGGCCAACGGCCCACGTGGCGCCCAGGCTCCAGATTTTGTTGTCGCGAGCGTCGGCGTCACCTTGGTTTTCCAGGGCGAAGCTACGGTCGAGCTTGGTCTTGTAGCCGTTGAAGTCGAAGGTCAACGATTGCTTCTCTGGCAGGGCCAGCACGTAGTTGACGTTGACGTATTGCTTCTTCAGCACGTCCTGCATGTTGGAAGCGTAGAGCGCTGCCGACAGGCTTTCGGTGAATTTGTAGCTACCGCCGATGTAGTCGATGCTTTTCAGCGCGCCACTGTCGGAACCCTCGGCGCTCTTGCGAGCTTCCTTGGTGAAGTGACCAGCGTCCAGCTGCAGGCCGGCGATTTCCTTGGAGACGATCGAGGTACCGGTATAGGTTTCGGACAACAGGCGGGAGTTGTCGTATTCCAGGACCGGCACGGCTGGCATCTGATCACCGTACTTGATCACGGTGTTGGAGATGCGTGCCTTGACGGCAGCGCCGCCCTTGGCCAGGTCGTTGGCTGCTTCGCCGCTGTCGCCTTGCTTGAAGAAGTCGATACCGCCAGCGCCGCTGCGACCTTTACCACCATCCAGGCGAATGGCGTATTGGCCGATCACGTCCACACCCACACCAACGGTGCCTTGGGTGAAGCCGGACTCGAACTTGCCGATAAAGCCCTGGCCCCATTCGGCTTTGTCTTGCTTGCCGTTTTTGTAGTCGCGGCTGATGTAAGCGTTGCGTGCCGCGATGTTCAGGTGGCTGTCTTCAACAAAACCCTTCGATTGGGATTGGTCGTCAGCCATTGCTTGCGTAGCGCTCAAAATCCCCAGAGCGATCAGCCCCATCCGTTGCTTCAACATTTTCTTATATTCCTTATTACTGGTTGAGTACGCGCTGTGACACCAGGCTCCGTGTTGCTTTTCTGGTGTCGACTTTCCCAGATAAAAAAAGGCCCGCGGACGACGTGAAATGCCGCGGGCCTTTTTTTATTGGGGAAGTCATGGCGGTTAGCCACAGGCGTTGGGGCGAATCCTATCCGCGCCCTTTACTGTGTGTCAATTTCGTGAATCTTCTGTATTTAGGCTAAAAAAGTCTAAGAAACATTAAATAGCCATCATTGCGCAAGGCTCTATCAAGCGCTTCCTGGATCTGCACACCCCTGCAGGCCACACATTGGTGCACTCGATTGGGTGGGTTGAATCGAAATTGCGACTCTTTGTCTCAGCCACTCAACGAAGGCTTCTGGCTTGCCCAACCAGGGGCTGATATCGAGCAATTGCAGTTGCCCATTCTGCTCCAGGGCCAGTGTGGGGAAGCCCTGGCCGCCGACTTTTGCCAGCCATTGGCGGCTGTCATTGATGTGCGCTTGAGTTGCTGCGCCAAGGATTTCACTGAAAGCGGCGGTGAAGGCTTGGGGATCCAAACCGATGGATTCGGCCAGGGTCAGCAGCACGTCCTTATCGGCAATTCGGCGACCTTCGACGTAGTGCGCCGTTTGCAGACGCGCCAGCAGTTCCAGGCCTCGACCGGCGATTTTTTCTGCGGCCAGCACGGCGCTGGTCGGCGGGGCTGAATCGAACACCGCACCGTGGTCCCGCAACAAACCTTCGAAATACGCTTCGCCAAACGGTTGCCCGGTGTACTCGGCGATGCGCCGGTCGTGGGGCATTACGTAGTCACGCAACTGCGGCGATACGGATTGACGATTCGCGCCGGTCATCATGCCGCCGCCGTGCAACTGGATTGATAACACGCTCCGGGCGGCGCTCAGCAGCGGCTCGGCGCCGTAACACCAGCCGCACAGCGGGTCGTAAATGTAGTGAAGTGTGGCTGCCGACATGACGGGCTCCGATGGATGTTGATGACCGGCAGATTAGTCTTACGCACAATTGGGAAAAACCCCGGATCGGCTTTCAGACTGTTTCGAGAATCGGTCGAATACCCTTGAAAAACATACGCCGTAACATTTTTCAGAAAGGTCCGCCTAGGAATAGATAACCTGCGCAAATAGTAAGCATTACCATTAACGCGCTTTTATTCTGCCAACCTTTTTGGATACACACCCCGATGCCTGCCCTTCGCCTGACGCCCATGACCCTTGGGCTCTCTGTCCTGCTGTCTGCCGGATTTACCTGCGCTGCCACTGTCCTGCCGGAAACCTCCGTGAGCGCCGAAGCTGACGAGGACGACCCGCGCGTCAAGGAAACCAGCACCGCCACCCGCACCGCCACACCCGTGCGTTATGTGCCCCAGGCCATCGACTCGGTAAAAACCGACAACCTGCGTTCCTACGGCACCAATGACCTGGGCCAGGCCTTGAGCGGTATACCCAACGTCAGCAGCGGCGCCGACACACGGTTCGACAGCCTGCGCATCCGCGGCTTCGACGCCAGCAACGATTTCTACCTGGACGGCGTTCGCGACGACAGCCAATACGTGCGCGACCTGCACAACATCGAACGCATCGAGGTGCTCAAAGGCCCGGCAGCCGTGTTGTACGGCCGCGGCGGCCAGGGCGGCATCGTCAACCGTGTGAGCAAGCTGCCCCAGGCCGGTCGCGCCTCCAGCATCGAGGCCCAGGGCGGCAGCAATGATTTGCGCAGCCTGTACGCCGACCTCAGCACCGACCCCACCGACACCATCAGCCTGCGCCTGAACATGGGCAACCAGGACAACAACAGCTTTCGCGACGGCGTCAGCGGCAATCGCCAACTGTTTGCGCCGTCCATGAGCTGGCAACTGAGCCCCGACCTGAACTGGCTGGTGCAGTACGAATACAGCCGCTACAACCGCACGCCGGACCGGGGCATTCCCGGGGTCAATGGGCGGCCGGCAGATGTCAGCCGCGGCACCACTTATGGTGACAAGCGCGATTACATCGACGACACGTCACAATCCCTGCGTTCGCGGCTTGCCTATGAGCTGAACGACAGTTGGCAACTGCGCCATACGTTGGGCGTGTTCACCCTAGACAGCGACTTCGATAACACTTACGCCGTCAGCTACGACCCAAAAACCGGCAAGGTCGGGCGCCAGCGCTGGCAGCAGGACTTGACCACCCGCAACATCCTCAACAACGTCGAACTGGAAGGCGGCTTCACCACCTTCGGCCTGGAGCATCGCTTGCTCACCGGAGTGGAATTGGGCAACCAGCGCCGTGACCCGAAACTCTATCGAGCGCCGCTCGCCGCTGTGCCGAGCGTGGATGTGTACAACCCCAACCCGGACCTGCGCCGCTACGGTCGCCTGCCGGCATTCAGCAGCAGTCACACCGAAGCGCAAAGCCAGGGCCTGTATGTGCAGGACCAACTGCGCCTGAACGATCAATGGCAACTGCTCGCCGGCTTGCGCTATGACCGCTTTGATGTGGAGTCCACCAACAAGCTGACCAACGCCTCGGAACAGGTCGTGAGCCACAGCACCAGCCCGCGCGTGGGCCTGGTCTGGACGCCGCTGGAACACCATTCGTTCTATGCCTCGTGGAGCAAGACGTTCTCGCCGACCGGCGGCGGCCTGATCGGCATCACGCCCAATGCCACGGGCAACGCCAACGACCTGAGCCCGGAGCTGACCAAACAGAAGGAAATCGGGGTCAAGAGCGACTGGTTCGACGACCGCCTGAGCACCACCCTGGCAGTGTATGAATTGGAGCTCTACAACCGCCGCACCCGCGACCCGCTGGACCCGACCATCACCCTGCTCAGCGGCGAGCAGCGTTCCCGTGGCGTGGAGTTGACCGCTACCGGCAAGGTCGTCGGCAACTGGTACGTGCGCGGTGGCGTCGGCCTGCAGGACGCCACGGTGGTGAAAGACAACAATGGCTTTGAAGGCAAGCGCATCAGCGACGTGGCCAAGCGCAACGCGAGCCTGTTCGTCACCTGGAAACCGGAGATGGGCTGGTACGCGGAAACCGGGCTGACGCTGGTGGGTGAGCGTTATGCGGATAACGCCAACACGGTGGCGTTGCCGGGTTATGGCCGTTGGGACGCACTGGCCGGGTTCCGGCAGAAGGAATGGGATGTGCGGGCGGCGCTGAACAATATCAGCGACAAGACATACTACGCGTCAGCGACGAGTGCGGCGCAGATTCAGTTCGGCGACCCGCGCAGCCTGGTGGTGACCGGAACCTACAGTTTCTAACAGGCTTGCGTGGCGAGGGAGCTTGCTCCCGCTGGGGTGCGAAGCGCCCCCAAAATAGGCGACTGTGTTTTTTCAGATAGAACTCGATGATCTGTTTTGGGGCTGCTGCGCAGCCCAGCGGGAGCAAGCTCCCTCACCACAAGGTCCAGTGCAACATTGAAAACAACCGTCAGCCTTGCATCAATTCACACAACGCCTGCACCTCGTCCTCGCTGAACAGCCCCGCCGGGTACCGTTCGCTCATCACCCGGCGCGGGTCGGGCGTCCTGATCTGCCGAGAACCGTTTGCCTTCAACCAGAGCGCCAGCGCATGGATCGCGTCACCGTTCACCCGCAAAGGGTGGAACGTGCGCGTGTACATCAGGTTGATATCGGCATTCATTTCAGCGCTCTCTCCGACGGCATGAGCGGCTAACTTACTCAAGGTTTATGACAGAACCGCTTAGTCATACACCGTGCTGTGTGTCGCAACAGCGATACAAGAGCTATGCCAATGTGCCCGGTTTGTCGGCACTTGCACACAAAAAAGCCCGCGAACCTGACGGGCCGCGGGCTTGCTGTAAGCGCGCAAAACATGGCGCACTCGATTGCCGTTAAACCCGGCACCAGGCTGTTACAAGTGCACTCAGTTTTTGTGCGGGGCCGGCTGTTGCTGGGTCAGACAGTGGATGTTGCCACCCCCCAGTAACAGTTCGCGGCCAGGCACCATCACCACTTCATGCTGCGGGAACAGGCTCTGCAGAATCTCCTTGGCGCGGCTGTCCAGCGGGTCGTCGAAGCTCGGCGCGATGATGCCGCCGTTGACGATCAGGAAGTTGACGTAGGAACCGGCCAACCGCACGGTGGGATTGCGCTCCTGGGTGCCGTCTACCGGGTCCACGCCTGCGCATTCTTCCTCGGTGGCGTACAGCGGCCCCGGGATCGGCATTTTATGCACTGTGAACGAGCGGCCCTGGGCGTCGGTGCTGCTTTGCAGTACGTCCATGGCGGCATGGCAGCGCGCATAGTTCGGGTCTTGCGGGTCGTCGGTCCAGGCCAGCAACACTTCGCCTGGGCGTACGTAGCAGCAGAAGTTATCCACATGCCCATCGGTTTCGTCGTTGAACAGGCCATCCGGCAACCAGATGATCTTATCCACCGCCAGGTTGGCGCTGAGCACCGCTTCGATTTCCTCACGCTGCAGGTGCGGGTTGCGATTGCGGTTAAGCAGGCATTCTTCGGTGGTGATCAGGGTGCCTTCGCCGTCGACGTGGATCGAACCGCCTTCCAGCACAAACCCTTCGGTGCGATAACGCGGGCTGCGCTCGATCTCGAGGATCTTGCCGCCCACCTGGGAGTCGCGGTTCCACGGCGAGTACAAGCCACCATCAAAACCGCCCCAGGCGTTGAAGTCCCAGTTCACACCGCGCACTTCACCGCTGTTGTTGATCACGAAGGTCGGCCCGGTATCGCGGACCCAGGCGTCGTCGCTGGACATTTCCACCAGGCGAATATTCGGCACGTCCAGGCGCGCCCGGGCGTTTTCGTACTGGCCGGCCGAGACCGCCACGGTCACCGGTTCAAAACGTGCGATGGCCTTGGCCACCGCCACATGGGCGGCCTGCGCCGGCTTGCCGCCCAGGCGCCAGTTGTCCGGGCGTTCGGGCCAGATCATCCAGGTCTGGGTCTGTGGCGCCCATTCGGCAGGCATGTAGAAGCCGTCGGCGCGGGGGGTGCTGTGCAAAGTGGTCATGGCGATTCAGGACTCCAGGGAACCGTCGAGGGTTTTAAGCGCACCATACAGGTTCGGACGGCGGTCGCGGAACGAACCCCAGGCGCTGCGAATGTGTTCAAGTTCATCGAGATCGAAGCGGTGCACCAGGATGCCTTCTTCGGTTTCGTTGAGTTCTTCTACTTTCTCGCCGAACTGATTGGCAATGAAGGACGAGCCGTAGAAGGTGATGTCGTAGCCGTCTTGCTCCTCTTTACCGATGCGGTTGCTGGCGATCAGCGGCATCAGGTTGGCGCCGGCATGGCCTTGCTGTACCCGCTGCCAGTGGTCACGGGACGAAATTGTCTTGTCGTGGGGCTCGCTGCCGATGGCGGTCGGGTAGAACAGGATTTGCGCGCCTTGCAGCGCCATGCTGCGGGCGGCTTCCGGGAACCACTGGTCCCAGCAGATGCCCACGCCGATCTTCGCGTAGCGGGTGTTCCACACCTTGAAGCCGGTGTCGCCGGGGTTGAAGTAATACTTTTCATGGTAGCCCGGGCCGTCCGGGATGTGGCTTTTCCGATAAATCCCGAGGTTGGAGCCGTCAGCGTCGATGATCGCAATGCTGTTGAAACGCGCGCGGCCGGCCAGTTCATAGAAACTGATGGGCAACACCACCTGCAGTTCCCGGGCGACCTTCTGGAAGTGCTTGATCGCGACGTTATCTTCAACCGTGGTCGCCAGTTGCAGGTAGTCCGGGTTCGGCTTCTGGCAGAAGTACGGGGCCTCGAACAGTTCCTGGATCAGGATGATCTGCGCGCCCTTGGCGGCGGCCTCACGCACCAGCCTTTCAGCGGTTTCGAGATTGGCATCAAGGTCCCAGGAACAAGCCATCTGGGTCGCGGCAACGGTAACGATACGGCTCATGAATCATCTCCTCGGCGGCGGGCAAGTGGACGCCTTTATAGCGGATAAAAATCGGCTTTTGAAGCTAATAAATATCCGCTCATCGAAAAATGATCAAATTTTACCGATAACAATCGAGTTTATTGTTACAAGCCTTCCTCCAGAACCTTCGCCAGCATGTCGACGAAGAAATCCACACTGTGCCGTGAGGTGACCATCGGCGGCTTGATCTTGAGGATGTTCAGGTAGTCGCCGGTGGGCTGCATGAAGATCCCCAGTTCCCGCAGCCGGTCACACAGCAGCGCGGTCTCTTCGGTGGCCGGTTCCAGGGTCTGTCGATCGCGGACCAATTCCAGCCCCAGGTAAAACCCGGAACCATGCACTGCGCCCACCAATGGATACTGCTCGACCAGCGCCTCCAACCGCGCCTTGAAGTGTCCGCCCACCTCCTGGGCGTTT
This sequence comes from Pseudomonas sp. GP01-A4, assembly GCF_058780865.1. Taxonomy (NCBI): domain Bacteria; kingdom Pseudomonadati; phylum Pseudomonadota; class Gammaproteobacteria; order Pseudomonadales; family Pseudomonadaceae; genus Pseudomonas; species Pseudomonas sp. GP01-A4. Next base: position 37,607 of record NZ_JBYSWF010000048.1, on the reverse strand, counting down.
TCCCACAGCTTTTCTTCCTCCATCACATCCAGCACCGCCATGCCGATCCGGCAACTCACCGGGCTGCCTCCCGATGAGGAGAAGAAGTAACCCTCGGCCTCCAGCGCCTCGGCGATTTCCCGGCGGGTGATTACCGCGCCCAACGGCTGGCCATTGCCCATGCCCTTGGCCATGGTGATGATGTCCGGCACCACGCCCTGCTCTTCAAAGCCCCAGAAGAAATGCCCCATGCGGCCGTAACCCACCTGCACTTCGTCGGCGATGCACACGCCGCCCTGCTCCCGGACCAGCGCGTACACTTGCTGCAAATAACCGGGCGGCAAGGAAATCCCGCCGGCATTGCCATACACCGGCTCGCAAATGAAACCCGCCAGCTGGCGATTCTGCGCGGCGATTTTCGCCAGGTTGTGTTCCACGCTGCGTACGTAGTCGGGGGCGCTGTCCTGCCCGCGAAACTCGCCGCGATAGGTATTCGGCGCGGTCACCGGGTGCACCCAGTCCGGGCGGCTGCTCAAGGCCTGGGGGTTGTCGGCAATCGAGGTCGACACCGCATCCGCCGCCACCGACCAGCCGTGGTACGCCTCCAGCACGCTGAGCATGTCGCGCCCGCCGCTGTAGGCCCAGGCCAGGCGAATCGCCAGGTCGTTGGCCTCGGTGCCGCTGTTGACCAGGAACACCCGGTCCATGGAGTCCGGCGCCAGCGCCAGCAAACGCTCGGAGAATTCGGCAATCGCCGCATAGTGGAAGCGCGAGTTGGTGTTGAGCAGCGACCATTGCCGCGCCGCCACCTCGGCCATGCGCGGATGACCGTGGCCGAGGACGGCGACGTTGTTGAGCATGTCGAGGTAGGAACGGCCCTGCATGTCGATCAAATGGTTGCGCCAGCCGCGCTCGATGCGCGGCGGGTCGACGTAATAGTGCTTCTGCGAGCGGGCGAAGCTGGCATCCCGACGCGCCAGCAGGGCTTCGGGGTCCAGCTCCGGCTCGGCGTCGCAGGCCAGCCCCAGCAAGGTAGCCGGGGATGGGCAGAGCGTTTGCCATGCCGCCGCCCGGGAAGGCGTGCAGAACAGCGGCGGCTCAAGCTCGGCGCGGCACAGTTGTACTGTCAGCGGCGCGACCACGTCGCCGATTACCTGGCCTTTTACCACTGCGGCGCCGTGCTTCAACAAGGCGTTCACGCCCCACAACCGAACACTCAACTGGGCGCTATGCAGGCTCAGCAGGCCTTCGGCGCCATAGCGCAAGGTGCCGGCGAACGGTGCTTCCACCGTGGCGCCCAAGGGCATGTGCAGTTCTACGTGAAGCGCGAAGGTGTCGGGCTCGACGGCACTGTCGGGTTGGGTGCGGGACAGACGGTATTGACCATAACGACTGGCTGCCAGGCCATGGACCACGGCCGCTTGTTCCAGCAATCGGCGATCAATGCCCTCCTGCTCCCAGTTACCCGCCTCGAAATGCGGGCTGAGCACGCCCAGATCGATCAACGCGAATTCACGCCCAACGAGCCCCGGCAACAAAGGCGCGAAGCCTTCACCGACAATCGGCGGCAATTCGGCACCGACGCAGTTCAGGATCGCCGCCTCCATCAATTCAAAGGGCACCGAGGTGGCTACGTGGAAAATTTCCCACTCATGCTCGGCATTCTTCAACAGGTACGCGTTATCCGGGTCCAGGCGTTGCTGCTGTTCGCTGCTCAGCACCAACACCGCGGCCCGCGCGACGATCAGCGGCCATAGCACCTGCAACTCTTCGCGCTGCAACGGCGTGATCCGGTGGCACGCCTGGATCGCCGGCAGGATCGCGAACGGATCACCCTCGGCATGATGCAGCAGCGCCGCGCAGGTCACCGACAGGTCGGCAATGCGCCAGGTGCGCACCAGGTCGCCAAAATCGATCACGCCTTCAATCTGCCAATGCCGCTGGGCATCGCGCTGCCAGACCACGTTGTCATCGGTGATGTCCATGTGCACGGCTTGCCAGGGCAAGCGGTCGGCCAACGGCCGCAGACGCTGCCCGACCTGCTCCACCACGCGCTCCAGCCCGGCCCGGTGCGGGAGGTTTTCGAGAGTCGCCAGCAAATGAGTGATCAGCTCAAGGGCATGGCGTGGGTCCCATTGCAGGGTACGTTCCAGGCCCGGATGCTCGAAGTCGGCCAGCGCCTGGCTCATCCGCCCGCAGAGTTCGCCGAAGCCTGCGATCACCTCGCGCCCCAGATGGGGCAGATGGGTCAGCGGCTGGCCGTCGATGTAGTCCAGCAACCGCAGGTGCACGGTTTGCCCGGCGACGGTCTCGGTCAGCAGTTCTTCGCCACCGAGCGACGAGATCACCTTGGGCACCCGTACATCCGAATGGCCCTGCAGATGCTTCAAAGCTGCGTGCTGGGCCTGCAACTCGACGGCGGCGTAGTCGCCCCGGCAGATTTTCAGCACAAAACGGCCACGCTCGCTGTCGATACGGTAGTTGAGGTCTTGCTGGCTGCCGAGGGACCGCAACGCCCCACCCAGGCCGTAATGCTGCTCAAGTAGCTGCGTCGCAGGCACAGGCCCGACTTGCGGGCATGGCAGGCTGGCGCGATGAATCAACGTGGCGAGCAACATGTGAAGACCCCTAGTGTTTTTATCAGGCGCCTATATCGCCATTGTTGAAGGGGGTTACGCAACCCCTGCAAATACGGTGTTTCGGCACGCAAATTGCCATCGGGCCTTGCACCGTCTCGCGCCACAACTCAAGCTATGCTCCATTCGCTTAATGTCCGTCTAAGGAAAAGGGCTTCCGACATGCGCATTCTCATCACCGGCGGCGCCGGATTCATCGGTTCCGCTCTGATCCGGCACCTGATTCAACACACCGAGCACGAAGTGCTCAACCTGGACAAACTGACCTACGCAGGCAACCTCGAGTCGCTGACCAGCATCGCCAGCGATAGCCGTTATGAGTTCGTCCAGGCCGACATCATCGACCAGGCCACCGTCAGCGCCATACTGACGCGCTTTGAGCCCCACGCGATCATGCACCTGGCGGCCGAGTCCCATGTGGACCGTTCCATCGACGGCCCGTCGGATTTTATCCAGACCAATATCGTCGGCACCTACAGCTTGCTGGAGGCCGCACGCGGTTATTGGCAGAAGCTGGAAGAGCCGGCCAAGAGTGCCTTCCGCTTCCACCACATCTCCACCGATGAAGTGTATGGCGACCTGCACGGCGTCGATGACCTGTTCACCGAAACCACGCCCTACGCCCCAAGCTCGCCGTACTCGGCCAGCAAGGCCGCGTCCGATCACCTGGTACGCGCCTGGCAGCGCACTTACGGCCTGCCGGTGCTGTTGACCAACTGCTCGAACAACTACGGCCCGTTCCACTTCCCCGAGAAGCTGATCCCGCTGGTGATCCTCAACGCCCTGGCGGGCAAACCGTTGCCGGTGTACGGCGATGGCCTGCAAGTGCGCGACTGGCTGTTCGTCGAAGACCACGCCCGCGCGCTGTTCAAAGTGGTGACTGAAGGTGTGGTAGGCGAGACCTACAACATCGGCGGTCACAACGAGCAGAAGAATATCGATGTGGTGCGCAGCATCTGCGGCCTGCTGGAAGAGTTGGCGCCACAACGCCCGGCGGGCTTGGAGAAATTCACTGACCTGATCACCTTCGTCAAGGATCGCCCGGGCCACGACCAGCGCTACGCGATCGACGCCAGCAAGATCGAACGCGAGCTGGGCTGGGTGCCCGAAGAAACCTTTGAAACCGGCCTGCGCAAAACCGTGCAGTGGTACCTCGATAACCTGGAATGGTGCCGCAGGGTCCAGGACGGCAGTTATCAGGGTGAACGACTGGGCAACACTGACTTTAAGGATCTGATCGCATGATGAAGGGAATCGTATTGGCCGGTGGCTCCGGCACCCGTTTGCACCCCATTACACTGGGTGTTTCCAAGCAACTGCTGCCGGTGTATGACAAGCCGATGATCTACTACCCGATCTCGGTGCTGATGCTGGCCGGGATCAAGGAAATCCTCGTGATCTCAACCCCGGCAGACCTGCCGCAATACCGCAACCTGCTGGGCGATGGCAGCCAGTTTGGCGTGCGTTTTACCTACGCCGAACAACCGTCGCCGGACGGCCTGGCACAAGCGTTCTTGATTGGCGAAGAGTTCATCGGCGATGATCCGGTGTGCCTGATCCTGGGCGACAACATCTTCCACGGCCAGCATTTCGGCGACCAACTGCGCACTGCTGCAGAGCGCCCATCTGGTGCCACGGTGTTCGGTTACTGGGTGAAGGACCCGGAGCGTTTCGGCGTGATCGATTTCGACAGCGAAGGCCGCGCACTTTCCATTGAGGAAAAACCCGCCAAGCCAAAGTCGAGCTACGCGGTGACCGGCCTGTATTTCTACGACAACGACGTGATCAAGATCGCCAAGGCGGTCAAGCCATCGCCGCGCGGCGAATTGGAAATCACCGACGTCAACAACGCCTACCTCCAGCGCGGCGACCTGCACGTAGAACGCTTCGGCCGTGGCTTTGCCTGGCTGGACACCGGGACCCACGACAGCCTGCTGGAAGCCTCGACGTACGTTCAGACCATCGAACACCGCCAAGGCCTGAAAGTGGCGTGCCTGGAAGAAATCGCTTACGAGAACGGCTGGATCGACCGTGATCATTTACTGGAACGGGCCAAATATTTTGGCAAAACCGGCTATGGTCAGTACTTGTTCACTCTCGCTGGGGAAACTAAATGAATGTAACCGCCACTGAACTGCCCGGTGTATTGATCATCGAGCCGAAGGTTTTTGGCGATGAGCGCGGCTTTTTTTATGAAAGTTTCAACGCCCGGGCTTTCGCCCAGGCGACCGGTTTGCAACAAGAGTTTGTGCAGGACAACCATTCGCGCTCTCAAAAGGGTGTGCTGCGTGGCCTGCATTACCAAGTGGAACACGCTCAAGGCAAGCTGGTGCGTGTAACCGCCGGTGAAGTGCTGGACGTGGCGGTGGATATCCGTCGCGGCTCACCACTTTTCGGCAAATGGGCCAGCGTGCATTTATCCGCGGAGAATAATCGCCAGCTGTGGATTCCACCGGGATTTGCACATGGTTTTGTGGTGCTCAGCGACTACGCCGAGTTCCTCTACAAAACCACGGATTACTACACGCCCTCGGCAGAACGCTGCATTCGCTGGGACGATCCGGACCTCAACATCAACTGGCAACTGACCGGCACGCCAACCTTGTCCGCCAAGGACCAGAACGGTAAAAGCCTGAAAGAAGCCGACCTGTTCCCATGAACAGCCCGTTGAAAATCCTCATCAGCGGCCAACACGGCCAGGTCTCCCGGGAGCTGCAACAGCGCCTCCAGGGCCTGGGCGAGTTGGTCGTGTTGGGCCGCGACCAGCTTGACCTGACCCGTCCCGAGCAGGTCCGCGACCAAGTACGCGCCCATCGCCCGGGCCTGATCATCAACGCAGCCGCCCATACGGCCGTCGATCAAGCCGAGAGCGAGCCGGACGTGGCCTTCGCCATCAACGCCACCGCGCCCGGGATTTTCGCCGAGGAAGCCAAGGCACTGGGCATTCCGCTGATTCACTATTCCACCGACTACGTGTTCGACGGCAGCAAGGCCGCGCCCTACAACGAGGACGACGCAACCAACCCGCTGGGCGTCTATGGCGCAAGCAAGCTGGCGGGCGAACAGGCGATCGCGGCCGTCGGCGGTGAACACCTGATCCTGCGCACCAGCTGGGTCTACTCGACCCACGGCAAGAACTTCCTGCTGACCATGCAACGCCTGCTGCAGGAAAAACCGCAGATGCGCATCGTCGCCGACCAGATCGGCGCGCCGACCTGGGCCGGGACCATCGCCAACAGCACCCGTGCACTGATCGAGCGCTGGCAGGCGGGCCAGGCCGGGGATTGGGGTGTCTACCACCTGACGGCCCAGGGCGAGACGTCGTGGTTCGGCTTTGCCCAGGCCATCGGCGAGCAACTACGGGCCAACGGTCGTGCCTGCGCCGAGCTGGAAGCGATTCCCTCCAGCGCCTATCCAACGCCGGCCAGGCGCCCGCTGAACTCACGCCTCGATTGCAGCCGCCTGCAACAGCAATGGCATGTCTCGCAACCGCAGTGGCATGACGCATTGCGCGAGTGTCTTGCCGAGCAGCACTAGGCATAATGCGCCTGTACCCACAGGCGCATGACTCCGATGACTCCACCCCTTCCGCGAAGACCCCGCTGGCGCAGCCTGGCATTGCTGGCGCTATGCCTGGCACCGCTGTTGTGGCCGCTGGAGCACTTGGCCGAGCGTTATTACCGCAACGAACTGGCCGGCCAGAACCGCCAGACGCTGGACCTGTACGTCGCCAACCTGCTGGGCACCCTGCACCGCTACGAAGTGTTGCCACAAATTCTCGGTGACCTGCCGGCCCTGCGCACCGCCATCGACGCGCCTCACGTCAGCACCAACCTGGTCAATGCCAACCACCTGCTCAAGGACGTTGCCGCGCAGGCCGGGGTGGAAGTGATGTACCTGATGGACACCACCGGCAAGACCCTCGCCGCGTCCAACTGGGACAAGCAGGACAGCTTCGTCGGGCGTAATTTTTCCTTTCGCCCCTACTTCAGCGAAGCCATGGCCGGGCGCCTCGGGCGCTTCTTCGGCCTGGGCACCACCTCAGCCAAGCGCGGTTACTTCTTCGCCGCCGCCGTACGCGATGGCGACAAGATCATCGGTGTGCTGGTGGTAAAGGTCGACCTGGACCACACCGAAAGCCTGTGGGGCAACACCCCCGAACAACTGCTGGTCACCGACCACAACGGCGTGGTGATCCTGACCTCGCGCCCGCAATGGCGCTTTCGTGCCACCCGGCCGCTGACGGATGAAGAACGCCGCGCCATCATCGCCATCCAGCCCTATCCGACCCGCGACCCGCAGCCGCTGAGCCTCAGCCCGACGGCGTGGGTGCGCCAATCCACCGACATCGCCGAAACCGGCTGGAAAGTCGAGATTCTCGCGCCGCGCACCTTGATCAGCCGCCCGGTGCGCACCGTGGTCGCGGTGGGTGGCGCCGCCTTGCTGGTGCTGATGCTGTTGCTCGGCCTGATGATGCAGCGCCGTCGTCACTACCTGGAACGCATCGCCTTCGAAGCCAAGGCCCGTCGCGAACTGGAGATGCGCGTGATCGAGCGGACCAGCGACCTGGAAGGCCTCAACCGGCGCCTGAAACAGGAAGTGCTGGAACGTGAACATGCGCAGCAGGAACTGGTGCGCGCCCAGGACGACCTGGTGCAGGCCGGCAAGTTGTCGGCGCTGGGCACCATGTCGGCGAGTATCAGCCATGAACTCAACCAACCGCTGGCGGCGATTCGCAGCTACGCGGAAAACGCCGGGATTTTGCTCGACCATGAGCGCACCGACGACGCCCGTGGCAACCTCAAACTGATCAGCGAACTGACCGGGCGCATGGCCTCGATCATCGCCCACTTGCGCGCCTTCGCCCGACGCGACCGGCATGCGCCGGAAAGCGTGGCCCTGCAACCGGCCCTGGACGATGCCCTGGCGCTGCTGGCCAAGCGGCGGCGGGCAATGGAAGTGGAACTGATCCGCGACCTGCCCGAGGCCACCTTGTGGGTGGCGGCGGGCGAAACCCGCCTGCGCCAGGTGCTGGGCAACCTGTTGGCCAACGCTCTGGACGCCCTGACCGAAAAAGGCCCGCCGCGCAAACTCTGGCTGAGTGCCCAAACCACCGAACAGGGCGTCAACCTGTACATTCGCGACAACGGCCCGGGTTTCTGCATGGAAGCCCTGGGCCGCGCCAGCGAGCCCTTCTACACCACCAAGACCCGCACCCAGGGCCTGGGGTTGGGCCTGGCGATCTGCGACACCCTGATGCGCGCCTTTGGCGGTGAACTGTTGTTCGCCAACCACAAGGAAGGCGGCGCACTGTTAACCTTGAAACTGCGCGCCGGAGCACCGGGTGTCAGTCTGCAACCGTCCGAGGACCGCAGTGTATGAGTATCGATAACCAGATTCAGGTGGTGTTGATCGACGATGATCCACACCTGCGTCAGGCCCTCTGCCAGACCCTGGACCTGGCCGGGCTGAAAGTCCTGACCCTCGGCGAAGCCCAGGGCCTGACCGCGCGCCTGTCCCGGGATTGGCCGGGGGTTGTGGTGAGCGACATCCGCATGCCCGGCATGGACGGCCTGGAACTGTTGAAGGAACTCCACGCCCAGGACCCGGAGCTGCCGGTGCTGCTGATCACCGGCCACGGCGACGTGCCACTGGCGGTGCAGGCGATGCGCACCGGCGCCTATGACTTCCTGGAAAAACCCTTCGCCAGCGACGCCCTGCTCGACAGCGTGCGCCGCGCCCTGGCCCTGCGCCGCCTGGTGCTGGACAACCGCAGCCTGCGCCTGGCCCTGAGCGACCGTCAGCAATTGAGTACACGCCTGGTGGGCCACTCCCCGCAAATGCTGCGCCTGCGCGAGCAGATTGGCGCGCTGGCGGCGACCAAGGCTGATGTGCTGATCCTCGGTGAAACCGGTGCCGGCAAGGAAGTGGTAGCGCGTGCGCTGCACGATCTGTCGAACCGCCGCAGCGGCCCGTTTGTGGCGATCAACGCCGGCGCCCTGGCCGAGTCGGTGGTGGAAAGCGAGTTGTTCGGGCATGAGCCAGGGGCCTTTACCGGCGCCCAGAAGCGGCGCATCGGCAAATTCGAATTCGCCAACGGCGGCACGCTGTTTCTCGACGAAATCGAAAGCATGAGCCTGGATGTGCAGGTCAAGCTGCTGCGGCTGTTGCAGGAGCGTGTGGTGGAGCGTCTGGGGGGCAACCAACTGATCCCGCTGGATATCCGCATCATCGCCGCCACCAAGGAAGACCTGCGCCAGTCCGCCGACCAGGGGCGCTTCCGGGCGGACTTGTATTACCGCCTCAACGTTGCGCCGCTGCGCATTCCACCGCTACGCGAACGGGGTGAAGATGCGTTGATGCTGTTCCAGCACTTTGCCGACGAAGCCAGCACGCGCCACGGGCTACCGATGAAAGAGCTGCAACCGGGCCAGCGCGCCCTGTTGTTGCGTCACAGCTGGCCGGGCAATGTGCGCGAGCTGCAAAACGCCGCCGAGCGTTTCGCCCTGGGCCTCGAACTGGCGCTGGACAGCACCCCCGACAGCACTTCGCCGGGCATCCTCACCAGCACGCCCGGCGGCTTGAGCGAACAGGTCGAACAGTTTGAAAAAAGCCTGATCGCCGCCGAACTGGCGCGCACCCACAATTCCATGCGCAGCCTCGCCGAGGCATTGGGCGTGCCGCGTAAAACCCTGCACGACAAACTGCGCAAGCACGGGCTGAACTTCGCCGACAGCGGCAACAGTCACGCTGACGACGAATGACCCTTTTCCCCCTGCCACGAGGCCACCATGAGTCGCGATAGCCGTTACCTGGAATCGATCCTTCACCACGACATTCCCCTGACCCGGGAAATGGGCCTCAAGGTTATCGACTGGCAGGACCGGCAGCTGCAACTGCGCTTGCCGCTCGACGCCAACATCAACCACAAGAGCACCATGTTTGGCGGCAGCCTGTATTGCGGCGCCGTTCTGGCAGGTTGGGGCTGGCTGCATTTGCAGTTGCGCGAGGAAGGGATTGAAGACGGGCACATCGTGATTCAGGAGGGGCAGATCAGTTATCCGCTGCCGGTGACCACCGATGCGACGGCGATTTGCCAGGCGCCTGATGACAAGGTGTGGAAGCGGTTTTTGGCGACCTATAAACGGTATGGCCGGGCGCGCTTGGCGCTGGAGACATGGATCGTCAACGAGGGCAGTGAAGAGCGGGCCGTGGCCTTTACCGGGCAGTACGTCCTGCACACATAACAAATGTGGGAGCGGGCTTGCTCGCGAAAGCGGTGGATCAGCCAATACATCTGGTGACTGACACACTGCCTTCGCGAGCAAGCCCGCTCCCACATTTTTGATCGGCGCTGTGTTTAAGAACGGGCCAGAGTCAGCAACCGCTCACGCCATTCAGCCTTGGCCGGCAGTGCCAAAAAGAACGGATTCAACAGCGATTCCCGCGCCGGGTAACTGAACGGCTGCCCATTCAATTCCAGCACTTCACCGCCCGCTCCTTCCAGCACACCCTGTGCCGCAGCGGTGTCCCACTGCGAGGTCGGCGCCAGACGCGGGTAGCAATCGGCGCTGCCTTCGGCCAACAGGCAAAACTTCAATGAACTGCCGATGTTCGCCAGCTTCAACTCACCCAACCCGGCGCTTAGGCCCGCGAGCAAGCGGTCCTGTTCAGGGCTCGTGTGGCGACGACTGGCAACCACGGTAAATGCTTCACCGCTCGCCGGTGTCTGGCGCACCTGGATTTGCTTGGGCGCAGCACCTACATCGGAACGCCAGGCACCCAGCCCGGCACCCCCGAAGTAGCACCGACCGCTGGTAGGCATCGACACCACACCGAACACCACGCGGCCTTTTTCGATCAGCGCGATGTTGACGGTGAACTCCTCGCTGCCGGAGATGAATTCCTTGGTGCCATCCAGCGGGTCCACCAGCCACCAGCGCTGCCAACCGGCGCGCACGCTCTGGTCAATGTCCGCGTCTTCCTCCGAGAGCACCGGAATGCTCGGGTCCAACGCAGTCAGCCCGGCGAGGATCAAGTGATGGGCAGCCAAGTCGGCGGCAGTGACCGGTGAATCATCGGTCTTGGTGGTGACGGCAACATCGGCGCGCCAATACGGCAGGATGACCTCGCCAGCCTGGCGGGCCAATTCGATCGCGGGGGCAATAAACGGGTGACCCAGGAACAGTTCGCTCATGGCTGGAACGCTCCACGTTGAGTCAACAGGTCGCGTACCAGGTACAGCGCGGCCAACGCGCGGCCCTCGCTGAACTGCTCGTTCTGCGCCAACTGCGAGAGCTCCCTCAGGTTGACCCGGTCGACGCGCATCGGCTCGGGCTCGTCGCCTTCCAGGCGCTCTTCATACAGTTCGGTGGCCAGCACCACCTGGATTTTCTGGCTCATGTAGCCGGGGGACAGCGACAGCTCGGTGATGTGCTCCAACTGGCGGGCGCCGAAACCGGCTTCTTCCTTGAGCTCACGGTCGGCTGCCGCCAACACGTCTTCGCCCGGTTCGATCAGGCCCTTGGGCAGTGACAGTTCATACTCGTCGGTGCCGCCGCAATATTCTTCGATCAGCAACGCATGGTCCGAGTCGATCATCGCCACGATCATCACCGCGCCATATCCGGCCCCCCTGCCCACCAGGCGCTCGTAGGTCCGCTCCACGCCATTGGAAAAGCGCAATTGCACTTCCTCCACGCGGAACAAACGGCTACTGGCGACTATTTCGCGGGCGAGGACGGTGGGTTTCTGGCGCATGAGCGGCTCCTTGGCGTGATCGGGTTACTATACCGTGGCTTTTCCGATTGTCTGTGTCGGATATCTTTTCTTACATGAGTGTTCTTTATGCCTCCATTGCCCTGGCACGCCATCGACACCGTCCTGCTGGACATGGACGGCACCTTGCTCGACCTGCACTTCGACAACCATTTCTGGATGGAGCACCTGCCCCAGCGCTATGCCGAGTTGCATGGTGTGAGCCGGGCCATGGCCGAGATGGAGCTGCAGCCGCTGTTCGAGCGTAACGCCGGACAGTTGCAATGGTATTGCCTGGATTTCTGGAGCGCCGAACTCAAGATCCCGGTACGCGAGCTCAAGCTGGAAACCGCGCACCTGATTGCCTTGCGCCCGGATGCCGACACCTTCCTGGCGGCGATCAAACAGGCGGGCAAGCGGGTGATCCTGATCACCAACGCCCATCGGGATTCGCTGTCGTTGAAGCTGGAACGCATCGAGTTGGCGCCTTATTTCGAGCGACTGATCAGCTCCCATGACTATGGTTTTGCCAAGGAAAACCCGCAGTTCTGGGACGCCCTGCACGCCGACATCGCCTTCGACCCGGCCCGCAGCCTGTTTATCGACGATACCTTGCCGATCCTGCGCAGCGCCCGGGATTTTGGCGTGGGGCACTTGCTGGCGGTGAAGGAACCGGACAGCCGGAAGGGGCCCAAGGACACGGCGGAGTTTGCAGCGGTTGGGGATTACCGGGAATTGATCGTAGGTTTGTAACAACGCTGAAGGTCCAATGTGGGAGCGGGCTTGCTCGCGAATACGGTGTGTCAGCCACTGAATATATTGACTAATCCACCGCTTTCGCGAGCAAGCCCGCTCCCACATTGGGTCCGCGGATTACTCAGGAATACGCAGCGTCTGCCCTGGGTAGATTTTGTCCGGATGGGACAGCAGCGGCTTGTTGGCCTCGAAGATTTTGTTGTACTGGTTGGCGTTGCCATACACCGCCAGCGAAATCGCACTCAGGGTGTCGCCCTTTTTCACCACTACAAAGCGGGCCGCCGCGACAGCAGGACCGGAAACGGTGATCTGGTCATCAACACTCGCAACGCCGGCGATGTTGCCCAGCGCCAGCAATATCTTCTCTTTCTCTTCCTGGCTGGCGACTTCACCTGTCACGGTCACCTTGTCACCGTCGACGGTGGTTTGCACATTGGGGTTACCCAATCCAACCTTGGCCACGTGCTCTTTTAACTGCTCGCTCGCGTTGGCATTACCCGGTGTCAACAGGTCAATCAACTTCTCGCCTGCTTCCTTAACAAAGCTTAAAAGACTCATGGTGCGCTCTCCTTGGGGTTTAATTTCCAGATGCCAAAGACTAGACCAGTCCTACAGAATTGGGTTCCAGCCTGACCAAAGACCCAAACACGCTAGAATCCCACCGCATTGGAATAAGCCCGGAGCGAAGATGGACATCAAACAGCTGAAATTCCTCATCGCCCTCGACGAAACCCGTCACTTCGGCCAGGCGGCGGCGCGCTGCCATATCACCCAGCCGACCCTGTCGATGCGCCTGCGCAGCCTGGAGGAAGAGCTGCAGTTGCCGCTGGTCAATCGCGGGCAGCGCTTCGAAGGCTTTACCGCCCCCGGCGAACGCGTGCTGGCCTGGGCACGCACGGTGCTGGCGGCCTATGACGGCTTGCAGGCCGAGGCCGCTGCGTGTCGCGGCAACCTGGTAGGCACGTTGCGCCTGGGGGTGGTGCCGTTGTCGAGCTTCGATCCGCTGGCGTTGATGCAGAAGCTGCACAAGGAACACCCCAGCCTGCGCTTTGAGTTGTCCGCGTTAAGCTCCGAGCAAATCCTTGAACAACTTGCCAGCAACCGCCTGGACCTCGGTGTGTCGTACCTCGAGCGCCTGGACGCCGAGCGTTTCGACTCCCTGGCCCTGGGCGAAACCCGCATGGGCCTGCTGTACGACCAACGGTTCTTCAGCTTCGGCGACAAGCCCCTGAGTTGGGAGGCGCTGATCGAACTGCCCCTGGGCATGCTCACCAGCGGCATGCACTTTCGCCAGTCCATCGACCATAACTTCCACAGCCGTGGCCTCAACCCGCAGCCGCTGTTGCAGACCGATGCCGTCCATCAATTGTTACAAGCGGTGCACGGCGGCCTGTGTTGCGCGGTGATGCCACTGGACGGCGGCCTCGACGCCCTCACCGAGCACCTGCGCCTGCAACCCATTGAAGATGCTCACACTTTGGCTCGCCTGGGGTTGATCATGCGCCGCAGTGCACCCCGTTCGGCCTTGGCGGAAGCGTGTTTTGCGCTGTATCAGAAATCGCTGATCGAGACTTGATCGACGGCATCTATCGGTAGATCAGTACTGACGATTAGACGCGACCCTTTGTCGCGCCTAGTCTTACAGCTGAATACTCCCGGTGGTAATGCCCAATGAACGCCCAGCGCCCAATCTGCGCGGCGCCCGCCCTCGAAACGCCCGCGCCCGCCGCCAGCCAGAGCTACCAGTTTTGTAATCTCGAACACACCGAATCGGCCAGCACCGCGCTTGCCGAGGAAGTTGCGTTGGCGATTGCCTATAACGACATCAGCCAGGCGGTGATGCTGGTGACGCCGACCGACCTTGAAGACTTTATCGTCGGATTCAGCATCGGTAGCGGCATTATCGAAGACGTTAGCGACATTTATGACCTGAAAATCAGCGGTTCGGGCTCGACCCAATACGCTCAGGTGCAGATTTCCAGCCGCGCGTTCTGGAATATGAAGCAGCAGCGCCGGCAACTCGCCGGCACCAGCGGCTGTGGGCTGTGCGGCGTAGAAGCCGTGGAGCAGGCGCTGCCCAACCTCAAGGTGTTGCCCGGCGCGCCGTTGCCGCCTGCCGAATGGCTGGATGGCCTGCGCCAGCGCATCAGCGCGTTCCAACCGCTGGGCCAGTACAGCGGCGCGGTGCATGCGGCGGTGTTCATGAACAACCAGGGCGAATTGCTGCTGGGCCGTGAAGACATCGGCCGGCATAACGCCCTCGACAAGCTGATCGGTGCGCTGATCCGCCAAAAGATTCCGACCGACGGCGGCCTGGCGATTGTTACCAGTCGCTGCAGCCTCGAACTGATCCAGAAAGTCCTGCGTGCAGGCATCCAGACCCTGGTCAGCCTGTCGTCGCCCACCGGCCTGGCCCTGCAATGGGCTCGCCGGCACAACCTCAATCTCATCCACCTGCCGCAGAAAAGTGCGCCGCGGGTCTATAGCCCTGCGATGGAGAATCAAGCGTGAGTAATCATCATCAAGCCGACGACAAACCCACCCCGCGCTACAAGCCCTATAAAGGCCCGGCGGGTGGTTGGGGCGCACTGATCAGCGTGGCGCAAGCCTGGCTGACCAGCGACAACGCGCTGAAAAACATCCGCATGATGCTCAAGACCAACCAGAACGGCGGCTTCGACTGCCCGGGCTGCGCCTGGGGCGACTCGCCGGAAAGCGGCATGGTCAAGTTCTGCGAGAACGGCGCCAAGGCGGTCAACTGGGAAGCCACCAAGCGCCGGGTCGACGCGGCATTCTTCGCCAAGCACAGCGTCAGCGCGCTGCTGGAGCAGAGCGACTACTGGCTTGAGTACCAAGGCCGCCTGACCGAGCCGATGAGCTACGACGCCGAAACCGACCGTTACAAACCCATCAGCTGGGAATCGGCTTTCGACTTGATCGGCAAGCACCTCAATGCGCTGCCAAACCCGGACATGGCCGAGTTCTATACCTCGGGCCGGGCCAGCAACGAAGCGGCTTACCTGTATCAACTGTTTGTGCGCGCCTACGGCACCAACAACTTCCCGGATTGCTCGAACATGTGCCACGAAGCCAGCGGCGTCGCCCTGGCGCAAAGCGTGGGCGTGGGCAAAGGCACCGTGACCTTCGATGACTTCGAGCATGCCGACGCGATTTTCGTCTGGGGCCAGAACCCCGGCACCAACCACCCACGCATGCTGGAGCCACTGCGCGAAGCGGTAAAACGCGGCGCCCAGGTGGTGTGCATCAACCCGCTGAAAGAGCGTGGCCTGGAACGCTTCCAGCACCCGCAACACCCGCTGGAAATGCTCACCAACGGCGACAAGCCAACCAACACCGCCTACTTCCGCCCGGCGCTGGGAGGCGACATGGCCATCCTGCGGGGCATGGCCAAGTTCCTGCTGCTGTGGGAACGCCAGGCCCAGGCCGAAGGCAAGGAGGCCGTGTTCGACCACGACTTCCTCAACGAACACACCGCCAACGTGCTGGATTACCTGGGCAAGATCGACGACACCTCATGGGATGAAATCGTCGAGCAGTCCGGCCTGACCCTGGTAGAGATCGAGCAAGCGGCGCGCATGTACGCCAAAGGCAAGAACGTGATCATGTGCTGGGCGATGGGCATCACCCAGCATCGCCACTCGGTGCCGACCATCCAGGAAATCGCCAACCTGATGCTGCTGCGCGGCAACATCGGCCGCCCGGGCGCGGGCCTGTGCCCGGTGCGTGGCCACAGTAACGTGCAGGGCGACCGCACCATGGGCATCAACGAACGGCCACCGGTGGCGTTCCTCGATTCCCTGGAGCGTCGTTTCCAGTTCCAGGTACCGCGCGATAACGGCCACAACGTGGTGGAAGCGATTCACGCCATGCTCGAAGGCCGCTCCAAGGTCTTTATCGGCCTGGGCGGCAACTTCGCCCAAGCCACGCCGGACAGCCCACGCACCTTTGAAGCACTGCGCAATTGCGACCTGACCGTACAGATCAGCACCAAGCTCAACCGCAGCCACCTGATGCATGGCAAGGACGCGCTGATCCTGCCATGCCTGGGCCGCACCGACATCGACATCCAGGCCGAAGGCCCGCAAGCCGTGACCGTTGAAGACTCGTTCAGCATGGTCCACGCCTCCAACGGCCAGCTGCAGCCGCTGTCGAAACAGATGAAATCCGAGCCTGCGATTCTGGCGGGCATTGCCGCCGCCACCCTGGGCAGCAAGCCGGTGGACTGGAACTGGCTGGTGGCCGATTACGACCGTATTCGCGACCTGATCGCCGACACCATTCCGGGCTTCAAGGACTTCAACGAGCGCCTGAAAAACCCGGGCGGTTTCTACCTGGGCAACTCGGCTGGCGCTCGTCGCTGGAACACCCCGTCGGGCCGCGCCAACTTCCGCCCGAACATCCTGCCCAAGGACCTGGTGCACGAACGCACCCGCAACACCGGGCAATTGCCGGACCTGATCATGCAGTCGATGCGCTCCCACGATCAGTACAACACCACCATCTATGGCCTGGACGACCGCTATCGCGGGGTCAAGGGCCAGCGGGATGTGTTGTTCGTCAACGAAGCCGACATCATCCGCCTGGGCTTCAAGCCGGGGCAGAAGGCTGACATCGTGTCGATCTGGGACGACGGCCGTGAGCGTCGGGTGAAGGGCTTTACCTTGCTGGCATTTGATATTCCGGCGGGGCAGGCTGCGGCTTATTATCCGGAAGTGAATCCGCTGGTGCCGCTGGAAAGCACGGGGGATGGCAGCCATACGCCAACGTCGAAGTTTGTAGCGATCCGCCTGGAAGCAGCGAGTGCGACCGGCTTGATCATGGCGAAGTCGGCCTAAGCGACACCTCGCCACAGACAGCACCCGAGTTTCTTACGGGCACAAAAAAGGCCGCTTTTGCATAAAAGCGGCCGTTCCGAAGTAACTAAAGACTCGCAAAACTCACTTAAGTTCCTCATACAAAACAGTAACTTAGAGAATTGTATACAACCCATACCACTGGTCGGGTTTCGATTGTCACCGTCTCGATACAACCTCAGGATCGCGCCGTCATCCTCTTGAGGTTCCTATATGAAGTTCTCCTCGATTCTCTTGTTGTCCCTTGGCCTGGTCAGTGGCGCAGCCATGGCCGGTGGCACCACCGAAGCCGGTGTGGGCGGCGCATTGGGCGGGGTTCTAGGTTCTGTCGTAGGTCAGCAGTTGGGCGGTAACACTGGTTCAGCCATCGGTGCGGCTCTTGGCGGCGCAGGCGGCAGTGCGGTGGGCGCAGACAAGCGCAGCCGCGGTGAAGCAGCCATTGGTGGCGCATTGGGCGCGGCCGGCGGCAACGTGGTAGGTCGCAGTGTCGGCGGCAGCACCGGCAGCCTGATCGGCGCAGCAGCCGGCGGTGGCGCCGGTGGCGCACTGGGCAACTACATGGGCAACAAGAGCGATGACGATGATCGTCGTTACCGTGGGCGCGATAACCGCCGTTATGACCGCGATGACCATCGCGGGCGCGGCCATGCTTATGGGCATCGCAAAAACAAGCATCACTATCGCCACCACCGGTAACACGCGAATCGAAAGAACACAGCGGATTTAATGTGGGAGCGGGCTTGCTCGCGAAGGTGGTGGATCAGTCGCCGGATGTATTGGCTGATACAACGCCTTCGCGAGCAAGTCGAATCGTCGCACCGCCACTCCCACATTGGATTTTCATTGCTTCGCAGATCGTATTCAGATCACCAATCGCTGTAACGCCTCGCGCAACATCCCCGGGATCGTCACCGGCTGGTTCGACGCCCGATCCACAAACACATGCACAAACCTCCCCGCAGCACAGGCATCTTCTTCTCCCGCCTTGAACACCGCCAACTCATACTGCACCGAACTGTTGCCCAACTTGCCCACCCGCAGGCCGATTTCGATGCGGCCCGGAAAGGCAATCGAGGCGAAGTAGTCGCACGCCGAACTCACCACAAACCCAACCACTTCGCCGTCATGAATATCCAACCCGCCCTGCTCGATCAGGTAGGTATTCACCGCGGTGTCGAAGAAGCTGTAGTAGGTGACGTTATTCACATGGCCATATACATCGTTGTCGTGCCAGCGCGTGATGATCGGCTGGAAGTGGCGGTAATCGGCGCGTTGTGGCATGGCGTTGGTCATCGGTAAAACCCGGGCAGGAGGAGGCTCTCTTGATACTGGGTTCAAGCACTACCCGCAAGCCTAGGTTGGGCTTTGCTCAATCGTTTGCTGGACGCACGCCATACGCTTGAGCGCTTGATCCGTCTCGGCCGATTGCTGCAGGCACTGGCGATAGGCGGTGATATAGGTCTCGACTGCAGCGCTGGCCTGCTGCGGCGTGACCCGCGCCAGATACTCCACGAACGAACGCCGGCCGATCTGGAAGTGTTGGTAATCCAGCGGAAAATCCCAATAACCACCCCAGGTCAAAAAGCCGTGTTCGGCGAACAGGTCAATCACCTCTTCTGCCCGGCCAGGGCGCGCCGGCTTGCCGGGGCGGGCATCCAGGCGGTTAACGGCAGTCGCGGTACTTGCCCTGGGCTCAACAGTGGCCTGGCCGGTGAATTCACCTCGCGGGTTACGCCCGAACAAAACGAATGGGTTTTGCAGAGGGTTAAGGTCAATTGCGGCGCCATAGGCGTGCAGCGACCACCCCGAAGCGCCACTGACCTGGCGCCCATTAAAACCAGTGGTATTGTTGCGGGCCATCGAGACCTTGTCGTTGCCTCGATAGGTTTCCAGCCTGACCGCCTGATGCACCGGGAACCGACGTTGCAGCAACTGCCTGAAGATCTCCTCCACATGGGGTGCGATGGCATCCAGCACCACGAGCTGCCCGTTGTTATGCAGCACTCCGCCAAAGTCCACATAGCTGAACGTCACCCGCGCCAGGCGTGCGCAGGGCAATGGATTGGCGGCGGTGATAGTGTTGCGAAGCTGCATCTGCCGACAGTCATTCACGCTCAACGGGATGACCGAGGCCAGCGTGCCTTGTGCGACCAGCAACCCGGCGAACAGCAAGACGCCGGGGACAACACCACGAGAAAAACCAAAAGCCATGGGCAATTCCTTTGCAGAAGAAGTGAAGCGTCAAACCTTCTCACCTGCGGGCACGGTCCGGCTGTCGGCGGCGTCTGCCACTGGAAGGGAAAGCGCGACCTTCCAGACCGGAAATCAGAGTGCCTCCAACCCTGCCTCCGCCCATTCACGAACCTCTGCATAGGGATACTCCTCCAGTACCGCGAAACCTGGAATCCCTCGTGCCTTCAGCTTGGTAAACAACGGCACGCTGAGACCGCATAAAAACCGTGTCAGCCGCTCCGCGCTCGGCAAGTCGCCGCTGTATTCATGGTGGCTGTGGATAAATTCACCGCAAAGCGCGAGAAAGTTTTTATCCACAAGCGGCGGCAAGCTCGGCGGCGCCGGCAAGTGGGCGACGTTACCGTGGCACACCGAGCAGTGCCCGCACTGCCGGGGCGCGTTTTCATCGCCGAAATAGTGCGCCAGGCGGTAACCCAGGCACTCCTCTGTGGCGAACAGATCCAGCATGGCGTGAATTCGCGCCACCTCCGTTACCTCATGCTGCTTGAAGCCTGTGTATAACTCCGTGCTCAGCGCCTGTGGATCGAAGTCGGTATTCAGCAGGGCGTAAACCTCGGTCATCTGCCGGCTTTCCATCTCGATCAGGCCTTGTTCCTGAAAGTAATCCAGGGCCTTCACCACCCGGCTGCGCTCGGCCTGGTGCTGTTGATACAGCGCGTCGAAGTCCACCGTCGCCCAGGTTTTCGCCCGTTTGCAGACCTGGATAATCGCTTCGACAAACTGCTGCCGCTCGCCGGTAAAACGCGCCAGCAATGCCTCTGGTTCAATCAAATACTTGAAGCGGTATTCGGCATAAAACGCGTAGCGCGGCGCGATCACAGCCTTGAGTTCAAGCTGCACGAGCAAGGTCTTCAGCGGTAGTTCACGGATGTTGCTGTGGTCCGACAGTGAGCGGAGCATAAACTCCCACTGTCCATCGGCACGGACCGCCTGTATTTCCTCCAGGACTCGGCGAATACCTTCCTGTTCCGGCGTATCGCCGTACACAAAGTTTTCCAAGATATTCAGGCTGTCGCGGTTGGCCAGAACCAGACACTCAGACGGCTGCCCGTCACGCCCGGCGCGGCCGATTTCCTGGCTGTAGTTCTCGATGGATTTGGGCAGGTCGAAGTGCACCACGTTGCGGATATCGCTTTTGTCGATGCCCATGCCGAAGGCAATGGTGGCGACGATGCAGTTGGACTGCCCGCCCATGAATCGCTTCTGAATGGCCTCCCGCTTATCGTGAGCCAGGCCCGCGTGATAAGCCTCGGCCTGGATTCCATTGCGATTCAAATGCTCGGCAATCTGCTCCGCGGTTTTTTGCAGCGTGACGTAGACGATGCTTGGCTGATTGGCTCGCTCCTGCATCCACGTCACCAGCCGTCGTCGCTTGTCCTGGCCACTGACGGGCTCAACCAGCAGGTTGAGGTTGGAGCGGTAGAAGCCGGTGGTGATCACATCGTCAGGTGCAATGGCGAACTTGGCCTGCATGTCGGCGATCACCTTGGGCGTCGCCGTGGCGGTCAGCAGCAGCGCCTGGGGGATGCGGAACTGGCGTTGGTAATCCGGCAGCTTCAGGTAGTCCGGGCGAAAGTTATGGCCCCATTCGGAAATGCAGTGAGCCTCATCCACCACCAGCAGCGAGATCGGCACGCTTTGCAGGAAGTTGCGAAAGCGCTCGTTCTTCAAGCGCTCCACGGAAACCATCAGGATCTTCAGCTCGCCCGAACGCGCCCGGGCCATGACGTCATTGGCATCATCGCGGCTCTGGGCCGAGTCGATGCTGCCCGCCGAGATACCGTGGCGCTGCAGGAAACCCAACTGGTCCTGCATCAGCGCCAGCAACGGCGACACCACCAGCGTCAGGTGCGGCAGCAACACGGCGGAAAGTTGATAACACAGGGACTTGCCGGAACCGGTGGGAAAAATCGCCGCCGCGGAACGGCCGGCCAGCACGGCACTGACCACCGCCTCCTGGCCCAAACGAAACTGTGGATAACCAAAGACCTGTTGGAGGGTGTTGTGCATAAGCTGTCACTCCATTGACCGCTGAACGAGCCCAAAACATAGACCAGCGCATTCAGCGAATCGAGAAAGGTCGCAAGGAAAAAAGAGTCTGGATGATACACAGCCTGGGAAGTGGAGTAGGCACCCGTAAGAATCGTTCCAACCTTACGCGGGACGCATCTCGAAACTCATTGCGCTACAATCAACCTTCGCACCGAGAGGACGCTGTCATGGCCGAACTGACGTTTGAGCAAAAGCAGGATCACTACGACAAGATCCGTCGTTCCAACTACCTCGCCAGCCTGCGCCTGGAAGGGTTCGACACCCAGCCCGCCGACGTCGACAAACCCCTGCCGACCCGCGAAGCCGTCCTCGCCAAGTACCGCAACACCCCACGCTGATGCTCGACAAATATGGCGTGGGCCAGGACCCGTACTGCTACCCCGGTAGCAGCGTCCTGCGTAACCGCCTCGATTTGTTCGACGAAGAACGCCTGCACCAGGCCGAGCGGGAACTGTCTGAAATCGCTGTCGGCAGCCTTCCGCTGTATCCCCCGCCCTACGACTTGGAACGCCTGCAACACATCCACCGCACCCTGTTCGCAGACATTTACGAATGGGCCGGGGAACTGCGTACGGTCAACATCCAGAAAGGCGACACGCTGTTCTGCACACCGGAGCGTATCCCGCCTGAGGCGAGCAAGATCATCCAGCACATGGCGCAGGCGAACTGGTTTGTCGGGGTGACGCAGGCGGAGTTGGTGACGCAAGTCGCCGAAGCTTATGGCGACCTCAACGTGATCCACCCGTTTCGCGAAGGGAACGGCCGGGCGCAGCGGATTCTGTTCGAGCAGATCATCGTGAATGCCGGGTTTTCGGTGAACTGGTGGCTGGTGAAGAACGCAGCGTGGATACCGGCGAACATTGATGCGGTGGCGTGTGATTATCGGGGGTTGGAGGCGATTTTCGAGCGGTGTATCAGTACCCCGCGCTAGCCCCGATCGTTCCCTACGCTCCGCGTGGGAATGCCGCCAGGGACGCTCCGCGTCCCGTCATCCGCGCACGACCCAAGCCATGAACACTGGTGACGCGGAGCGTCACGGGATGCATTCCCACGCGGAGCGTGGGAACGATCAGTACATCACCAACGCCCTGTACCTGCTCGTCCAGGACGGTTGCGATCTACTGGAAGCCGCCCAAACCGGCATGATGCAACTCACCACCACCGACGCCGTAAAGCGAACCCCACCTGAGCAGTCGCAGAGCTAGAAATGTGGGAGCTGGCTTGCCTGCGATAGCGGTGTGTCAGAAAACACTTCTACCACTGACACACCGCCATCGCGGGCAAGCCCGGCTCCCACATTTGACCTGTTTCGTTTGAAGGATCACGGTTCGATCGATAAAGTCTGTCGCCCTGCCCACTCACGCGTAACCACCATGAACCTGGCCCCCAACTTTCCTGAAGACTTTGCCATGCAACAGCTCTTGCAACTGCTGGATGAAGAAATTGGCCTGCCTGAACATAAGACGCTGCGCCTTGAAACGGCCATCAACCTGGACCTGGGTTGCGACGGCGCCGAAGCCAATCAATTGATGGAAGCGCTGGAACAAGGCTTCGCCGTCGACCTGAACGACTACGACGCTTATCGTTACTTCCAACCTCCCGTATTCGACGTCTTCCTGAAGCACAGAGCCAAAGGTCGCGGCGACAAGCTCCCGCTGACCATCGGCATGCTTTACCTGGCTATCAAGACCCAACGCTGGGACACGCAAACCCTGGAAAACCTGTAGGAGCGAGCTTGCTCGCGAAAAACCTGAGAGCGCCGCGTTCCCCCTGAAAGCCCGCATTATCGTTAACGACCTTCGCGAGCAAGCTCGCGCCTACAACCAAGGACCTTACATGGACGTACTAATGGGCCTGCTGGCCGCCCTGCTCTGGGGCGGCACGGACTTCCTCGTGGGCCTCAACGCCCGAGCTGTCGGCGTCAAACGCGCGGTGTACTTCGGCCAGGCGCTGGGCTTCCTGATCATGACCCTGCTGCTGGTCATATTCCCGGCTTTCCTCGTCAAATCCCTCGCGGCGCCTTTGAGTGTGTGGCTCCTGGGAGCCGCAGCAGCCCTGCTGACCGTCTCCGGCGCCCTTGCGCTGTCCAAGGCCTTCTCGCTGGGCAAAGCGGCCATTGTCGCGCCGCTGGTGACGTCCTACGGTGTCGTGACTACTTTGCTGTCATGGGCCAGCGGCGAACACATCAGCCTGATCCAACTCGGCTGCATCGCTCTCTGCGTAATTGGCGTGATCCTGTCCAGCATTCACAAGGACAATGGCGTCCCTCACAACAGTTCCAGCCGCTCAATCGCCTACGCGATGCTCGCAGCGTTGCTCTACGGCACAAGCTTTTGGGTGCAGGGCCGCTACACCCTGCCGACGCTTGGCCCGGTCACGATGCTTTGGCTTGGGTATTTGGTTGGCCTGTGCGTCCTGGTGTTGATGGTGCTTAAGATCAAAGACGGCCTGAAAATCCCACCGCTGAAAAACTGCGCAACGCTGACCAGCGCGAGCCTGATGAACCTGGGTGGGTTCTCGGCGTTCTCGTGGGGCGCAATGGCGGGGTCGGTTTCCGTGGTGACGGTGATCAGCACCCTGTCCGGTGGGATCGCCGCGATTCTGGGGTTTGTGTTTTTCAAGGAGCGGCTGTCAGCGGTGCAAGTGACCGGTGTGGTGCTGGTGTTAGTGGGAGCCGTGGTTCTGCACCTCGTCGACTGATCCTTCGCCCACAAAAAAGCCGCCCACTAGGGGCGGCTTTTTCACAACGGCCGAATCTTACAACTTCGGACCCGCAGCCTTGATCGCATCGCTCACTTCAAACTTCTTGAAGTTCTCGATGAATAGACCCGCCAGCGCTTTCGCCGCTTCATCGTAGGCAGCCTTGTCAGCCCAAGTGTTACGTGGGTTCAACAGGCCAGTCTCGACGCCCGGTACAGCCAATGGCACGTCCAGGTTGATGGTGTCCAGGTGCTCGGTCTCGGCACCAATCAACGCACCGCTCTGGATCGCTGCAATCACGCCACGGGTGGTCGGGATGTTGAAGCGCTTGCCAACGCCGTAGCCGCCGCCGGTCCAGCCGGTGTTGACCAGGTAGACCTTGGAGCCGAAGCCACGCACGCGCTTGATCAGCAGTTCTGCGTATTCACCAGCCGGGCGTGGGAAGAATGGCGCGCCGAAGCAGGTGGAGAAGGTCGACTTGATGCCGCCGCCCGAACCCATTTCGGTCGAGCCCACCAGAGCGGTGTAGCCGGACAGGAAGTGGTAGGCCGCTTGTTCTTCGCTGAGGATCGACACGGGCGGCAGTACGCCGGTCAGATCGCAGGTCAGGAAGATCACAGCGTTTGGCTCGCCACCGAGGTTTTTCTCGGAGCGCTTGGCCACGTGCTCCAGCGGGTAGGCGGCGCGGCTATTCTGGGTCAGGCTGACGTTGGTGTAGTCGGCGTGCTTGGCATCGTCGATCACCACGTTTTCGAGCACGGTGCCGTGCTTGATGGCTTTCCAGATAACCGGCTCGTTCTTCTCGGACAGGTCGATGCACTTGGCATAGCAACCGCCTTCGATGTTGAACACCACACCTTCGCCCCAGCCGTGTTCGTCGTCGCCGATCAGGTAGCGGCTTTCGTCGGCGGACAGGGTGGTTTTACCGGTGCCCGACAGACCGAAGAACAGGGTCACGTCGCCGGCTTCGCCGATGTTGGCAGCGCAGTGCATCGGCAGCACGTCTGAGGCCGGCAGCAGGAAGTTCTGCACCGAGAACATGGCTTTTTTCATTTCACCGGCGTAACGCATGCCGGCGATCAGGACTTTTTTCTGGGCGAAGTTGAGGATCACGCAACCGTCGGAGTTGGTGCCGTCACGCTCTGGCACGCATTCGAAGTTGGCCACGTTGAGCACTTGCCACTCTTCACGACCGGCCGGGTTGTACTGGGCCGGGTTGATGAACAGGCAACGACCGAACAGGTTCTGCCAGGCAGTCTGGGTGGTCATTTTCACGGCCAGGTAGTGGTCTTCTGCAGCCCCTACGTGAACGTGGGAAACGAAATGCTCTTGCGCGTTGTTGAATGCCTCGACGCGAGCCCACAGGGCATCGAACTTGTCGGCCGGGAACTTGCGGTTGATCGGGCCCCAGGCAATGGCAGCCTGGGTGGAAGGCTCTTCAACGATGAAGCGGTCGACTGGCGAACGGCCGGTACGGTGACCGGTTTCTACGACCAGCGCACCGGTATCGGCAAGCACGCCTTCACCGCGCTGCAGGGCTTCTTTGACCAGATCGTCAACACTCAGATCGGTGTATACGGCGTTATTGGCTTGCGTCATGAGGTTCCCCGTCGGCCAGTGGCCGAGTGCTCCAAACGTTTTGTAGTAGAAAGTTGCGCACTACTACCGCGAAAAAAGTGGGCCGGATTATGCCAGAAAAGCCCAAAAAGAGTAGGGCCCTCCGGTCAGAACGGCGGAAATCCGGCGTTTGTCAGGTGATTTACCTGTGCTTAAACGTTTTAGTGGCGGGTGCCTGAAGGGGTATCTACGCCCGCGCCGGCGAATAATTGAGCAATATCGGCGGCGTCGAACAGGTAGCGCTGGTTACAGAACTGGCAGTCGATCTCGATGTTGCCACCGTGTTCCACCACCAGGTCCTGCGCATCTTCCAGGCCCAGGCTGACCAGGGCCGTGGCCGAGCGCTCGCGGGAGCAGCTGCAGTGGAAGCGCAGGGACTGCACGTCGAACAGGCGCACGGCCTCTTCGTGGTAGAGGCGGTGCAGGATGGTTTCGTTATCCAGGCCCAGCAACTCTTCGGCTTTCAGGGTGCCGGCCAGGGCGGTGATGTGGGCCCAGCTGTCGGCGCGGTCTTCTTCGTCCTTGATGCGGTCGGCCGGCAGTTGTTGCAGCAGCAGGCCACGGGCGCGCTTGCCGTCGGCGTTGAGCCAGAAGCGGGTGCCCACTTGCTGGGACATCACGAAATAATTGGTGAAGCAGTCGGACAGGGTTTCGCCGTCGAGGTCGACGATGCCCTGGTAACGCTGGCCTACCGTCGGATCGACGGTCAGGGCCAGCACGCCGTCTGGCATCAGGTCAGCCAGGGTCGCATCGGGGGCGATGCGGTCCGCGTCGTAGCGGGCCAGCCCACGGATTTCGCGCTCGCTGGAGCATTCGATCATCAGCAGCGGGATCGGGCCTTCGGAACGGGCCTGCAGGATCAGCAAGCCATCGAACTTCAGGGTGCCCACCAGCAGCGAGGCAGCCGCCATCAGTTCGCCGAGCAATTGCGCGACCGGCTCCGGATAGGGGTGCTTGGCGAGGACTTCGGCATAGCTGCGCTCCAGGGCGACCAGTTCGCCGCGGGCGTCGCTGTCGTCGAAGATGAAGCGTTGGGTGAAGTCGGTATCCGGTAGATCAGTCATAGGTCTGGGTATCTGAATTGATGACAAAAAGATGACAAGGTTTATAGAATTACACGCTTTAGCACCGTTTTGGTGCGGCCTTCTGTGGGAAAACGAAGCGCTTTAAAGCAAAGAGGAAACAGTTTATGAACAATCCGGGTTTGTTCCAAGCCAGGTGGGACCTCGGGCGATTGGCCCTGTGCAATTTACTCGCTGTGGGGCTGTTGTGTTTCTGGCTCTGGCCGGCGGGCCAGGCGCTCTGCACGGTTTTCGACGAGTGGCTGTTTCATCTGCTCAATGACCCGCTGGCAAGCAGCTCGGCGTGGCTGCATGTGTGGGCGGTGGCCAGTTTGCGGCCGTTTGACGCGGTGGTCGGGGTGATTCTGCTGACGCTGTTGGTCCGTGGCGACTGGGTGTTCAAGGCGATTGAAGTGCGCCAGGCGTTTTTCGGCTTCCTGGGCATTCTGCTGCTGTTGCTGTTTATCCGCATGCTGTTTTCCAAGCTGGCGGCGCAAATGGGCTGGCAACACCATAGCCCGTCGATGGTGATCAGCGGCGCGATTCAGATGAGCGACTATTTCCCAGGCCTGGAGAAGACATGGGAGTTGAAGGACCGCTCCAGCCAGAGCTTCCCGGGGGATCATGCATCGGTATTGTTGATCTGGGGGATGTTCATGACCGTGTTTGCCAAGCGGATCGGGCAGGTGCTGGTGATCTGGGGCTTGGCGCTGCTGTTCATGATGCCGCGGCTGGTAGCCGGTGCGCATTGGGGGCAGGACGATTATATCGGTGGGGTGTTGCTGGCGCTGTTGGCGTTGGGCTGGGGTTACTACACGCCCTTTGCAGCGAAGGTTTCGCGGGGGCTGGTGCGAGTGACGAGCCCGGTGTTTGAGTTGTTTCGGCGAGTACCGCTGGTTAAGCGCTTGAGCGTGATTCGCAGCGTTTGAGTTGAAATAGCAGGAGCCGACCTGGCTCCTGCGGTCTGCCGATTAATCATCATTGCCACTGCCGCGAAACTTGAACAGGTCGCGCCGCTGTTTCTTGCTTGGCTTGCCGTCGGTGGTCATGCCCAGGGACCCCGCCTTGCGCATGGCCGCCGCGTTTTCGCGCTTGGCGATGCTGGCTTCGGTCTCGGTATACAACGCCTGCGCCTCGGGAGCGCCCCTTCGCACAATTGAAAGCGCCTGGACCACGACGGTTCGTTCATCAAACCCGGCACGGATCTGAAACTCATCGCCGATGCGTGGCTCCTTGCCGGGCTTGCAACGCTCGCCGCGCCAATGCACCTTGCCACTCTCGATCGCCGCCTTGGCCAAGGCACGGGTCTTGAAGAAACGCGCCGCCCACAACCACTTGTCCAAACGGACTTTTTCTTCCTCTTCCTGCTTCTGAGCCACTTGAATTCCTCGCTCTGAAAAATGTCGCAACTTTACCGTTGAAACCCTTCAACGCATAAACCCTTGAGCTCACCTAAGATACGCCAGGTAGCATCCTGTTTTCGCGAGGTTAACGTGTGACCGACTTTCCCATTTCACTGACCTCGCCCAAACAAGCCTGTGCGGGCTGCCAGCAAAGTGAGCCGCTGGGCTTTGAGTTCGCCTTTGCGTATCAGCCTATCGTGGACCTGCGTGACCAGTCGGTCTTTGCCCATGAAGCCTTGGTGCGCGGCGTCAACGGTGAGGGCGCGTTGACGGTGCTGGATCAGGTCAACGACAGCAATCGCTACCGTTTCGACCAGCAATGCCGCACCCGCGCGATCGCCACCGCTTCGACACTCAACATGCAGACGCACCTTTCAATCAACTTCATGCCCAACGCGGTCTATCGACCAGAACTGTGCATCCGCAGCACCCTGGAGGCGGCCCGGGCGCATAATTTTCCGTTGGATCGGCTGATTTTCGAGACCCTGGAAAGCGAGCATGTAGATAACTATCGCCATTTGACGAATATTCTGCGTGAATACCGCGAATTCGGCTTCAAGACCGCCATCGACGATTTCGGGGCGGGCTATTCGGGGCTGAATCTGCTGGCCGATTTCCAACCTGACCTGATCAAACTCGACATGGCGCTGATCCGCGATGTCGACCGTGATCGTGTCCGTCAGGTGATCGTCCGGGGGATTGTCACAATCTGTGAGCAGTTGGGCGTTACTGTCATCGCCGAGGGCATCGAAAGCGCCGGCGAGCGGGACTTTCTCGCCGACTGTGGAATATTTCTGATGCAGGGCTACTGGTTCGCCAAGCCTGCATTCAAAGCCCTGGCCGAGGTATCACCCGCCGCCTGGGCGAATTAATTGCCGGTTATTCATATTGAAGACATTTGACCATTTGACCGTTGTGGGTCTGCGTGAGTGGGTGGCACTTCCCGACTTGGGAGTGGCAGGCCTGCGCGCCAAGATCGACACCGGCGCCAGTACCTCAAGCCTGCATGCCACCGAGATCGAGCCATTTGAGCGCGACGGTGCAAAGTGGGTGCGCTTCACCGCGCACCTGGGCAGCGTGGTGCAACTGCGTCACCGGCGCTGCGAAGCACCGCTGGTGGCGATGAAAACCATTAAAAGCTCCAACGGCCAGGCCCAGGTGCGGTATGTGATCAGCACCACCCTGGCCCTGGGCGATCGGGTATGGCGGGTGGAATTCACCCTCGCCTGCCGCAAGGCCATGCGTTACCGCCTGTTGCTGGGCTCCAAGGCCCTGATTGACGGCCAACTGGTGGTCAGTCCCGGCGTCAAATACGTTCAAGACAAGCCGGTGTTCCCGGTCTCTACTACCTCTGCCACAGGTGCTGCATGAAGATCGCTGTGCTGTCGCGTAACCCGCGTCTGTATTCCACCCGTCGCCTGGTCGAGGCCGGCACCGAACGTGGCCATGAGATGGTGGTGATCGATACGTTGCGCGCCTATATGAACATTGCCAGTCATAAGCCGCAGATCCACTACCGGGGCAAACCGCTGGAAGGCTTCGATGCGGTGATCCCGCGTATCGGTGCTTCCGTGACGTTCTATGGCTGCGCGGTACTGCGCCAGTTTGAAATGATGGGGGTGTCTCCCCTCAATGAATCGGTGGCTATCGCCCGTTCGCGGGACAAGCTGCGCTCGCTGCAGTTGCTGTCGCGCCGTGGCATTGGCTTGCCGGTCACCGGCTTTGCGCACTCCCCGGATGACATTCCCGACCTGATCGAGATGGTCAACGGCGCGCCGCTGGTGATCAAGGTGCTGGAAGGGACCCAGGGCATCGGCGTGGTGCTGTGTGAAACCGCGACTGCGGCCGAGTCGGTGATCGAGGCGTTCATGGGCCTCAAACAGAACATCATGGTGCAGGAGTACATCAAGGAAGCCGGCGGTGCGGATATCCGCTGCTTCGTGGTGGGCGACAAGGTGATTGCCGCGATGAAGCGCCAGGCCAAGCCGGGTGAGTTTCGGTCCAACCTGCACCGTGGCGGCAGTGCCAGCCTGATCAAGATCACCCCGGAAGAACGCATGACCGCACTGCGGGCAGCCAAGGTCATGGGGTTGAGCGTGGCGGGTGTGGATATATTGCGCTCCAACCACGGGCCGCTGGTGATGGAGGTGAACTCGTCACCGGGCCTGGAAGGAATTGAGACCACCACCGGCAAGGATGTGGCGGGGATCATCATTCAGCATCTGGAGAAGAGTGGTGGGCCGAATATGACCAGGACCAAAGGCAAAGGTTGAGGACACCCAACCTGTAAAGCACCGCAAAACCAGTGTGGGAGCGGGCTTGCTCGCGAAGGCGGTGGATCAGTCGACATTTCTATGGACTGACCCACCGCCTTCGCGAGCAAGCCCGCTCCCACATTTAGACCGCGTCCCTGGGCAACATCAGCCCCAACGGCAAGCGCACTCGCGCTTCCAGGCCGCCATCCGGCCGGTTGCGCAATTCGACATTGCCGCCATGCATCGAAGCAATCCGCCGCACAATCGCCAGCCCCAGGCCCGTGCCTTTGCCACCCCGGGCACGGTCGCCGCGGGTGAACGGGTTGAAGATACCTTCCAGTTCCGCCGGATCGATGCCGGCACCACGGTCCATGACACTCAGCACCACGTAAGGCGCACTGGTATCCCCGGAAACGTAGGCTGCTACTTCCACATCGGAACCAGCGTGATGCAGCGCGTTACCAATCAGGTTATTCAGCAGGCGCTTCATCGAAACCCGACGCAACGCGAACGGCTGGATCGGTTCCAGGCGCATCCGCACCTGTTCGCCATTCTGGTTGTAGGGCGCAACCACCTCGCGAACCAGGTCCGTCAGGTCGACCTCTTCCACCACCTCGTCCCGGCCATCGCGGATAAACGCCAGGAACTGGTCGAGAATCGCGTCCATGTCCTCGATGTCTCGAACCATGTCGTCGGTAAGGTCGGTGTGGTTACCCATCAGTTCCAGGGAAAGCCGCAGACGCGTCAGCGGCGTGCGCAGGTCATGGGACACTCCCGCCAGCATCAGCTCGCGCTCGCGCCCCGCCTGTTCGACATCCTCGGCCATCTGGTTGAACGCGCTGTACACCTCGGTCATTTCACTCGGCGTATCGCTGATGGGCAGGCGCACACTGCGGCCCTGGCCCAGCTGGCGTGCCGCAAACACCAGGCGTTTGAGCGGCTGGTTGAGCTGGCGCACGAAAATCCAGGCAGACGCGGTGGAAAGCAAGCCAATCGCCAGGAACCAGCCCAGCACGTTCCAGATCTTCTGCCCCCGCAAGGGATGCGGATACAGCGGCACTTTCAGCCAGTCCTCCCCCAGGCTCGGCGCTCGCACCCACAGCGCCGGCGACACATGCATGCGCAGCCGCACCTCGGTGTCTTCACCCAGTTCGGCCTGCATCTGGCGCTGGTAGATTTCGCTGTAGGGCCAATGTTGCTCGCCCTCGGGCACGCCCGCGCCCGCGACCCGGACCAGGGTAGCGGCCTTGGCGATCTTCTCGCGGTTCTCGGGGTCTGCGGCCCAGTAGGCGCGCAAGGTCAGCGCGACACCGTGGCTGTACTGCCGGTCCACCAGCACGTCTTCGTTCATCAACAGATAAACCAGTGTCAGGGCCTTGGAAAACAGTACGACGATGAGCACCAGCCAAAGGGTGCGTGAGAAGAAACTCTGCGGGAACCACAACGGGGTTTTCATAAAAGACAGCTGGACACCTTGCAGGAGCGAGCCAAGCTCGCAGAATTGCAAACGCCGGGCAACCGGCTGACTCTTATCGAGTCATCACCGGCACGCCCGCCTCTGCAAATCATCGGTCACTTGGTTGCAGTGCCATCCGGCACAAACACGTAACCCACACCCCACACCGTCTGGATATAACGCGGCTTGGATGGATCGGGCTCGATCATCCGGCGCAGACGGGAGATCTGTACGTCGATGGAGCGCTCGAGGGCGTCCCACTCACGGCCACGGGCCAGGTTCATCAGCTTGTCGCGGGTCAGCGGCTGGCGAGCGTTCATCACCAGTGCCTTGAGCACGGCGAATTCGCCGGTGGTCAGCATGTGCACTTCATCGCCACGCTTGAGCTCACGGGTGGCCAGCGACAACTCGTAGTCGCCGAAGGTCACGCTTTCGTCTTCGCTGCCTGGAGCGCCCGGTACCGGGGCGGCCTGGCGACGCAGTACGGCCTTGACCCGTGCCATCAGCTCGTCCGGGTTGAACGGCTTGGCCAGGTAATCGTCGGCGCCCAGTTCCAGGCCCTTGATGCGGCTCAGCTCATCGCCCTTGGCGGTCAGCATGATGATCGGGATCTGATTGTTGGCGCCGCGCAGGCGTTTGCAGGCGGTCAGGCCGTCTTCGCCGGGCAGCATCAGGTCCAGCACCACCAGGTTGAAGACTTCACGTCCCAACAGGCGGTCCATCTGTTCGGTGTTTGGCACCGCGCGGGCACGGTAGCCCTTGGAGTTGAAGAAACGCTCCAGCAGGCTGCTCAGCCCCGGATCGTCATCAACGATGAGAATTTTTTCGCCTTCAGCAGTTTGTGCAGTGCTGCTCATTAGATGCTCCTCTTATCTCGGCGCGCATTATGGCGTAGCTGCCGTTATACGCACCGTGTGCATTGTTAGCAGATTTTTCCTCTACCGCCAGCGAACCCGCGCCCTACAACCTTGGCGGCAATCCCCCCAAGGGCAGAACGCTGGTTATAATGCGGCGCCTTTGTGCAGGGCAACGTCAGTTCGTTACCGTTTACTGCCAGGGGATTTTTTTCACCCGCTTGTAGTGATTTTTTCGATTTCGAGGGTCAATAGGCTGCCTCTTGACCCAGGCAGCGGCGCCAGACGGGCCGCTCAACCAGCCTCGCGAGCCTTGTTTTCCGGGCCTGCGAGCCTGCTTTCAGAATTTCAGGTGGTTTTATGGACAGCATCAACAGCCGCATCGCCGAGGAACTCGGCGTACGCCCACAACAGGTCGAAGCGGCCGTCGCTCTACTGGATGAAGGCTCCACAGTGCCCTTCATCGCCCGTTACCGTAAAGAAGTCACCGGCAGCCTCGATGATATCCAGTTGCGGCATCTGGAAGAGCGCCTGCGCTACCTGCGAGAACTCGACGAACGGCGTATCAGCATCCTCGCCAGCATCGAAGAGCAAGGCAAGCTGACCCCGCAGCTGGAACGCGACATCAAGCTCGCCGACACCAAGACCCGCCTCGAAGACTTGTACCTGCCGTACAAGCAGAAGCGCCGCACCAAGGGCCAGATCGCCCTGGAAGCCGGCCTCGGCGAGCTGGCCGACGGCCTGTTCAACGACCCGTCCCTGGCCCCGGAAACCGAAGCGGCACGCTTTGTCGATGCCGAAAAAGGCGTCGCCGATGTCAAGGCCGCCCTCGAAGGCGCCAAGTACATCCTCATGGAGCGCTTCGCCGAAGACGCCAACCTGCTGGAAAAACTGCGCAACTACCTGAAGCAGGAAGCCACCCTCAGTGCCCGCGTAATCGCCGGCAAGGAAGAGGAAGGCGCCAAGTTCCGCGATTACTTCGAACACGACGAGCCGCTGAAAAGCATGCCGTCCCACCGTGCACTGGCGATTTTCCGCGGCCGCAACGAAGGCATCCTGAGCTCCGCGCTGAAAGTCGGCGACGAGCTGCCAGGCACCATGCACCCGTGCGAAGGCATGATCGGTCAACAGTTCGGCATCCAGAATCAGAATCGTCCTGCGGACAAGTGGCTCAGTGAGGTCGTGCGCTGGACCTGGAAGGTCAAGCTCTACACCCACCTCGAAACCGACCTGCTGGGCGAGTTGCGCGACGGCGCCGAAACCGAAGCCATCAGCGTATTCGCCCACAACCTGCACGACCTGCTGCTGGCCGCACCCGCCGGCCCACGCGCAACCCTGGGCCTCGACCCGGGCCTGCGCACCGGCTGCAAGGTTGCCGTGGTCGACGCCACCGGCAAGCTGCTGGATCACGCCACGGTTTACCCCCACGTGCCGCACAACAAGTGGGACCAGACCATCGCCATCCTGGCCGCCCTGTGCGCCAAGCACTCGGTGGACCTGATTGCCATCGGCAACGGCACCGCCAGCCGTGAAACCGACAAGCTGGCCGCCGAGCTGATCAAAAAATACCCAGGCATGCAGATGACCAAGGTGATGGTCTCCGAGGCCGGCGCTTCGGTGTACTCCGCGTCTGAACTGGCTTCCAAGGAATTCCCGGACCTCGACGTGTCGATCCGTGGCGCAGTGTCCATTGCTCGCCGCCTGCAGGACCCACTGGCCGAGCTGGTGAAGATCGACCCGAAATCCATCGGCGTCGGCCAGTACCAGCACGACGTGTCGCAGCTGAAACTGGCTCGCGGCCTGGACGCCGTGGTTGAAGACTGCGTGAACGCCGTGGGCGTGGACGTAAACACCGCTTCGGTTGCGCTGCTGGCCCGCATCTCCGGCCTCAACGCCACCCTGGCGCAGAACATCGTGACCCACCGCGACGAAAACGGTGCGTTCAAGACCCGTGCAGCGCTGAAAAAAGTCGCACGCCTTGGCGAAAAAACCTTCGAGCAAGCCGCCGGCTTCCTGCGCGTCATGAACGGTGACAACCCGCTGGATTCCTCGGCTGTCCACCCGGAAGCCTACCCGCTGGTACAACGCATTGCCGCTGAAACCGACCGCGACATCCGCTCGCTGATCGGCGACGCCGCCTTCCTCAAGCGCCTCGACCCGAAGAAGTACACCGACGAAACCTTCGGCGTGCCGACCATCACCGACATCCTGCAAGAGCTGGAAAAACCTGGCCGCGACCCGCGTCCCGAGTTCAAGACCGCCGAATTCCAGGAAGGCGTCGAAGACCTCAAGGACCTGCAACTGGGGATGATCCTCGAAGGCGTGGTGACCAACGTGACCAACTTCGGCGCGTTTGTGGATATCGGCGTGCATCAGGACGGTTTGGTGCACATCTCTGCGCTTTCGGAGAAGTTCATCAAGGACCCGCGTGAAGCGGTGAAAGCCGGTGATGTGGTCAAGGTCAAGGTCATGGAAGTCGACATCCCGCGCAAACGCGTCGGCCTGTCGATGCGCATGAGCGACACCCCGGGCGAGAAAATCGACGGTGCCCGCGGCGCACGCCCGGGCTCGGCGCCACGCCAGTCCCAAGGCGCCGCCCCCCGCAAGGAAACCGCTGCGCCAGCCCCGGCCAACAACGCCATGGCTTCGCTGTTCGCCAACGCCAAACAACTGAAGAAACGTTAATGGAACTGCCAGCCGGCTTGACCCACAGCGCGTTCAGCGAACTCATTGGCTGCCGCCTGCAGCGCCTGGAAACCGGTGTTGCCGAGGTGGCCTTGACCCTGGAACCGCAGTTGCGCAACCGCGCTGGCAAGCTCCATGGCGGGGCGATCTTCAGCCTGGTGGACATTGCCATGGGGCTGGCGTGTTCCAGCTCCCATGGTTTCGACCAGCAGAGCGCGACCATCGAATGCAAGATCAACTACATCCGCGCCGTTTCCGACGGCGATGTGCTGTGCACCGCCCGGGTGATTCACCCGGGCCGGCGCACGCTGGTGGTCGAGGCGGACGTGTACCAGGACGAAAAACTGGTCGCAAAAGCACAAGGCACCTTCGCTGTCCTATAGCTCCCTGTCATCGATTTGAGTTAATTTCGGCGCTTCGAAAGTTGCGCCGAACTTTTCCTCGTGCGCGATAGCCAGATTCAGGGACGAGGGCGGCTCTTTCAGAGTGGGTCAATCCGGCTCAAAAACCAGGCGATAACGCCAGTTTCCACTTCACCCTTGTAGACCGTCCTGACCACCCCCATATTGGGGCGACTGACGCGTGAAGGAATCCAACTTGAGCGAACTTCTCAACCGCCGCCTGGCCCTGCTCGGCAAGCACGAACACCTCTCTTTGCTCGAGCAATGCCTGCACGGCATCGAGCGCGAATGCCTGCGCGTCACCGGTGAAGGCCGACTGGCACAAACGCCGCATCCCGAGGCCCTGGGCGCTGCACTGACCCACGAACAGATCACCACCGACTATTCCGAGTCGCTGCTTGAGTTCATCACGCCGGCGTTGCCCAACCCGGCCGATACCCTGAGCAGCCTCGACAAGATCCACCGTTTTGCCTACAGCAAGCTCGGCAGCGAGTACCTGTGGAGTCCATCGATGCCGTGCCCGTTGCCGGCCGAGGAAGATATTCCGATTGCCTACTACGGCACCTCCAACATCGGACAGCTCAAGTACGTGTATCGCAAGGGCCTGGCCCTGCGGTACGGCAAGACCATGCAGTGCATCGCCGGGATCCACTACAACTTTTCCCTGCCGGAAGACCTCTGGCCGTTGCTCAAGGAAGCCGAAGGCTTTGTGGGCACCGACCGGGATTACCAGTCCACGGCCTATATCGCGCTGATCCGTAACTTCCGCCGCTACAGCTGGCTGCTGATGTACCTGTTCGGCGCCTCGCCGGCCCTGGACGCGGGTTTCCTGCGCGGTCGTTCGCACCAGCTCGAAGTGCTGGACGCCGACACCCTGTACCTGCCGTACGCCACCAGCCTGCGCATGAGCGACCTGGGTTACCAGAGCAACGCCCAGGCCGGCCTGACGCCGTGCTACAACGACCTGGCGAGCTACACCGACAGCCTGCGCGAAGCTGTGGCAACACCCTACGCACCGTACGTCGAAGTCGGCACTCATAAGGACGGTGAGTGGGTTCAGCTCAACACCAACATCCTGCAGATCGAAAACGAGTACTACTCCAACATCCGGCCCAAGCGCGTGACCTACACCGGCGAACGGCCGATCCAGGCGCTGATGGCCCGTGGCATCCAGTACATTGAAGTGCGCTGCCTGGACATCAACCCGTTCCTGCCGATGGGCATCGACTTGCAAGAGTCGCGCTTCCTCGATGCGTTCCTGCTGTATTGCGCGCTGAATGACAGCCCGCTGTTCGCCGACAATGAGTGCGGCAACGCCACCTCCAACTTCCTCAGCGTGGTCAAGGAAGGCCGCCGTCCGGGCCTGCAATTGCAGCGCCGTGGCGAATCGGTGGACATGAAGGAATGGGCGGCAGAGCTGCTGGAGCAGATTGCTCCGCTGGCGGCGATGCTGGACCAGAGCCAGGGCATCAATGAACACAGCCAGGCGCTGGACGCGCAGCTGGCGAAGGTCAAGGATTCGTCCCTGACCCCGTCGGCCCAGGTGCTGGCGGCGATGAGCGAGCGTAAAGAGAGCTTTGCGCAGTTCTCGCTGCATCAGAGCCAGGTGCATGCGGAGTACTTCCGCAGCGAGCCGTTGAAGGCAGAGGAACAGGCACGTTTTGAGGAGCTGGCGCGCAGTTCGCTGGCGCAGCAGGCGGAGCTTGAGCAGAACGAAGTGGGTGATTTTGACGTGTTTGTCGGGTCGTACCAGGCGAGCATCCTCGCCATCAGCAACTAAAAGCCTGACACAGACCCCTGTGGGAGCGGGCTTGCTCGCGAAAGCGTTGTATCAGTCGATGTATTCGGTGACTGATTCACCGCTTTCG